>JAEXBL010000306.1 GCA_023394015.1 Pseudomonadota bacterium
ATCCTGGGCTACGGCGCCATGGTCAGCTTCGGCCATGCCGCGTTCTTTGGCCTGGGCGGCTACGTCATCGGCATCGCCGCCTTCCACGTGAACCAGGGCGAGACGCTGTTCGGCTGGAGCGGCAGTAACGCCGCGCTGGTCATGTGGCCCCTGGCCGTCGCCGTCGCAGGCTTGCTGGGGCTGGTGGTGGGCTTTCTGTCGCTGCGCACCTCGGGCGTGCAGTTCATCATGATCACGCTGGCGTTCGGGCAGATGCTGTATTTCATCCTCGTGGGCCTGATGGTCTACGGCGGCGACGACGGCCTGTCGATCGACGCGCGCAATACCCTGCCCGGGCTGGACATGAACCATCCCGCCACGTTCTACTACGTCTGCCTGGCGCTCCTGACGGCCTGGGTGCTGGCCTGCCGGCGCATCGTCGATTCGCCTTTCGGCATGGCGCTGCAGAGCATCAAGCAGAACCCGCGGCGCAGCGTCGGCCTGGGCCTGGCGCCGCTGCGCTACCGCCTCACCGCCTTCGTGCTGTCGGCCGCCGGCACCGGCCTGGCCGGCGCGCTGTGGGCCAACTACGCGCTCTTCGTCAGTCCGGACATGGCCGCGTGGCAGAAATCCGGCGAACTGATGGCCATGGTCATCCTGGGCGGCATGGGCTCGATCTTCGGGCCGGTGCTGGGCGTGGCCGTGTACCTGGGGCTGGAGCAGGTCGCCACGGCCTGGACCGAGCACTGGATGCTGATCCTCGGCCCGGTGCTGGTGCTGGTGGTGCTGTTCGGCAAGCGCGGCGTGTACGGCTGGCTGGCGGGAGGCAAGCATCATGGCTGAGCAACCCAAACTCGAGATCCGCGACCTGCAGAAGCGCTTCGGCGCCGTGCACGCCACGCAGGGCGTCAACCTGGCCGTGCGGCCGGGCGAACTGCATGCGCTGATCGGCCCCAACGGCGCGGGCAAGACCACGCTGCTGTCGCAGATCAGCGGCGAGATCCTGCCGGACGCCGGCAGCATCCTGCTCGACGGCCACGACATCACCCGCATGCCGGCGCACAAGCGGCCGGCCACCGGGCTGGCCCGTTCCTTCCAGATCAGCCAGCTCTATCCCGACTTCAGCGCCGAGGACAACGTCGCCATGGCGGTGCAGGCGCACAGCCCGGGCGGCTTCAATCTTTGGAAGAACGCGCGCCGCCTGCCGCCGCTGCGCGAGCCCGCGCGCCAGGCGCTGGAACGCGTCGGCCTGGGCGGACGCGGCGACGTGCGCGTCTCGGCGCTGGCCCATGGCGAGAAACGCCAGCTGGAGCTGGCGATGGCGCTGTCCCTGAACGCGTCGGTGCTGCTCCTGGACGAGCCCATGGCCGGCATGGGCGCGGAGGAATCGCAGCGCATGACCGCGCTGCTGCGGGAACTCAAGGGCCGCTACGCCATCCTGCTGGTGGAGCACGACATGGACGCGGTCTTCGCGCTGGCCGACCGCATCACCGTGCTGGTCTACGGCAAGACGATCTTCACCGGCACGCCGGACGAGGTGCGCCGCCACCCCGACGTACGCGCCGCCTATCTGGGCGAGGAGGAATGATGCTGCAAATCCAGGCATTGCAGGCCGGCTACGGCGCAAGCAAAGTGCTGTTCGGCGTGGACCTCGAGATCGCGCCGCGCCAGGTCGTGTCCCTGATCGGCCGCAACGGCATGGGCAAGACCACCACGGTCAAGACCCTCATGGGCATGCTGCCGGCCCAGGACGGCGCCATCCTGCTCGACGGCAAGCCCATCGCCGGCCTGCCCCCGCACCGCATCGCGCAGCTGGGCATCGGCCTGGTGCCCGAAGGCCGCCGCGTTTTCGGTTCGCTGTCGGTGGAGGAAAACCTGGTAGCCACCGCCCGCAATACCCGCGCGGGCTGGCACGTGGAGCGCGTATTCGAGCTGTTCCCGCGCCTGAAGGAACGCCGCGCGCAGTCGGCCCGCACCCTGTCCGGCGGCGAACAGCAGATGCTGGCCGTGGGCCGCGCGCTGCTCATCAACCCCCGCCTGCTGGTGCTGGACGAAGCCACCGAGGGGCTGGCGCCGCTGATCCGCCAGGAAATCTGGAACTGCCTGCGCCGCCTGAAAGAGGAAGGCCAGACCATCCTGGTGATCGACAAGAACCTGAAGGAAATGGCCACGCTGGTCGACCGCCACCACGTGCTGGAAAAAGGCCGCGTGGTCTGGCAGGGCAGCCCCGCGGAACTCGCCGCGCAGCCGGAGCTGGCGCAGCGGTATCTGGGGGTGTAGTCGTGGCGGCGTCCGATGGGTTTCGCGCGCGCTGCATTCGGGTTCTTGCCCAAGGGATCTCGCGCTACACCCATCCTACGTCAGGGGGTCCGAAGGCGTAGGATGGGTGTAGCGCGGCAAGCCGCCGGCAAAAAACGCCGACGCGAATCGCGCGAAACCCATCAGCTCCCCCCCGCGCTCAGTTCAGGCTGGCGCCCGAGATCTTCACGATCTCCTGGTACTTCGCCTTCTCGCTCTTGACGAAGGCGGCGAACGCCTCGGGCGTCATCGGGCCGGCTTCCGAGCCCATCGTCAGCAGGCGCTGCTTGACGTCGGGCTGCTGCATCGCTTCGGCGTAGGCCTGGTTCAGCTTGGCGACCACCGGGGCGGGCGTGCCGCCCGTGGTGAACACGCCGAACCAGGTGCCCAGGTCGAAGCCCTTGACGCCCGATTCCTCCACCGTCGGCACGTCGGCCAGCAGCGAGGAACGCTGGGCCGTGGTGACGGCCAGCGCCTTG
>JAEXBL010000323.1 GCA_023394015.1 Pseudomonadota bacterium
ATGCTGGCCGCCACGTCGCCATTGAACACGCCGCCCTGCATCAGCGGGATGCTGGCGCAGCCGATCATGGTGTCGAGCTGGTTGCGCACCATGAACTCGCCCAGCGCCGTCCACAGCGCCATGATCACGCCGCCGTGGCGGTGCTCGGCGTGCACGCAGCTGCGGCCCAGCTCCACCATGCGGTTGCGCAGGCCGCGCAGGCGCGTCAGGTCGAACTCGGTGTCGCTGTAGGTGCTGCCCACGCGCCGGGCCTGCACCGGGGTGAGCACGCGGTAGGTGCCGATCACCGCGCGCGTGGCCTCGTCGCGCACCAGCAGGTGCTCGCAGTAGTCGTCGAACAGGTCGATGTCGTGGCCAGGAATCGGCGTGTTCAGGCGCGCGCCCATCTCGCCGGCAAACACCTGGTGGCGCAGGCGCTGCGCCGCCCTCACCTCGTCCTGGTGCCGCGCCCAGGCCACGCTGATGCCGGCCGTGGCGCCCTGGGCGCGCGGCGCCAGAATCGCACCGCCGCCCGGATGAAGCGACCCCCGGGGAAGCTGCGCGGGCGACGCCGGCGACAAGGCCAAGGTGGGGGTCGGCAGTTCTTTCACGATGGAGGCTCCTTTTCCCTCTTTCTCGTGGACTCATGTTCGTGGCCGCGTGTGACTGCCCAGTGGCAGCCTCGTGAAAGATTGGTGACGACCCGCCCCGGCGGTGCCCTCTGTCGCCTGGCCATGCCGCAAGCGCCAGCCGGGCCATGGCACACGGCGCAGGGACGGCGACAGCGGGATGGGGCTGGCTTTAATTCAACATTTCAACAACAGTTGAAATATGGACAGGATGACGCCATCAAGGTCCTCGAATCGCTGGCCTCCAGCCTGCGGCTCGACATCTACCACCTGCTGATGCGCCAGGGCCCCGAGGGCCTGGTGGCGGGCGAGATCGCCGCCACGCTGAACGTGCCGCCAACCAAGCTGTCATTTCACCTGAAGGCGCTCACCCAGGCCGGCCTGCTGGGCGTGACGCCCGAAGGCCGCTACCAGCGCTACCGCGCCAACCTGCCGCTGATGCAGGCGCTGGCGGACTACCTCACCGCCGAGTGCTGCGCCGGCCACCCCGAGCAGTGCGTCGAACTGCAGGGCGCGGCGGCCTGCCCTTTTCCCCACTCATGCCATGGAGAAACCGCATCCGGCGCCGCCAGTCGTAAGATAGTAACCAATTACTATCTTTCACACGATGAGCATGGACGGCCCCAAACACCTTCCCGCCGACGAGCGGCGCGCGCGCACGGTGCAGGCCGTGGTGACGCTGGCCGCCACGCAGAACCCGAGCGAGATCACCACCGCCGCCATCGCGCAGCAGATGCAACTGACGCAGGGCGCGCTGTTTCGCCACTTCCCGAACAAGGAGGCGATCTGGCACGCCGTGATGCAGTGGGTGGCCGACCAGCTGATGGCGCGCCTGGCGCGCGCCGCCGAGCAGGCCGATGCCAAGGCTTCCGCCACCGCCGCGCTGCGCGCCATGTTCCTGGCGCACACCGGCTTCGTGGCCGAGCACCCCGGCGTGCCGCGCATGATGTTCGGCGAGCTGCAACGCGCCGAATCGACGCCCGCCAAGCAACTGGTGCAGGCCTTGATTGCCCGCTACGGCAAGCGCCTGCGCGAGCTGCTGGAGCAAGGCAAGGCCAGCGGAGAACTCCTTCCCGCGCTGGACAGCGATGCCGCCGCCACGCTGTTCATCGGCACCATCCAGGGCCTGGTGATGCAGGCCCTGCTGGCCGGCGACATGCGCCGCATCCGCCGCGATGCGCCGCGTGTGTTCGACATCTACCTGCGCGGCATATCCACCTAGAGGCGGCAGTTGACCGCTTTCGCCCACCAGGAGACCCCCATGGATGCCGACCCTCGCAACCCCGATAACGCACACCGCTTGGATGAACACGCTGCACGCCCAGCGCGGTGCGATCGGGCGCGCCCCACTGCGACTTCCAGGTTCAACGCATGATGAAACTGCCCATCCGCGCCCGCACCCTCGGGTTGCTGCTCATCCTGGTGCCGTTGCTGGCGCTGTTCGTGTGGATGGTGCTGCGCGCTGGCCCGCTGGCGCCGGTGCCGGTCACGGTGGCCACGGTGCAGAGCCGCGCCATTCAGCCGGCGCTGTTCGGCATCGGCACGGTGCAGGCGCGCCACACCTACAAGATCGGCCCCACCCTGCCGGCGCGCGTGCGCACGCTGAACGTGCACGTGGGCGACAGCGTGCGCGCGGGCCAGCTGCTGGGCGAGATGGACCCGGTGGACCTGGACAGCCGCCTGCAGGCGCAGCAGGCCGTGCTGGGCCGTGCCGAGGCCAGCGTGCGCGAGGCGCAGGCGCGGCAGGCCTTCGCGCGCTCGCAGGCCGAGCGCTACCGCGTGCTGGAGGAGGCCAAGGCCACCAGCCGTGAAAGCCTGGACATGCGGCGCCAGGAGCTGCAGATCGCCGACGCCGCGCTGGCCGTGTCGCGGCAGGAGCTGGCCCGCGCCCGCGCCGACCAGCAGGCGCTGCGCGCACAGCGCGACAACCTGCGCCTGCTGGCACCGGTGGATGGCGTGGTGGTGGCGCGCGATGCCGACCCCGGCACCACCATCGTGGCCGGGCAGACGGTGATCGAGTTGCTGGACCCCAAGACGCTGTGGATCAACACCCGCTTCGACCAGGTGCGCGCCGCCGGGCTGGCACCCGAGCTGCCGGCCCGGATCACGCTGCGCTCGGACGCCAGCCAGGCGCTGGCCGGCGTGGTGCGCCGGGTGGAGCCCAAGGCCGACGCCGTGACCGAGGAAACCCTGGCCAAGGTGGATTTCGCGCAGATGCCGGCGCCGCTGCCGCCCATCGGCGAGCTGGCCGAAGTCACCGTCACCCTGCCCGCGCTGGCGGCAGCGCCCGTCATTCCCAACGCCGCCATGCACCGCCAGAACGGGCAGACCGGCGTGTGGCGCATCGACGGCGACCGGCCGATCTTCACCCCGGTCCGACTGGGCGCAGCCGACCTGGAAGGCAACGTGCAGGTGCGCGATGGCTTGCAGGAGGGCGACCAGCTGGTCGTCTACAGCGAGAAGCCACTGACCGCGCGCAACCGGCTGAAGGTGGTGGAGCACATCACGAAAGGCAAGCCGTGATCAGCCTGGCGGGCCGCGACATCCTGCACGGCTGGGGCAAGTTCATCTTCACCGGCGTGGGGCTGGGCCTGCTGATCGGCGTGACGCTGATCATGGCCGGCGTGTACCGCGGCATGATCGACGACGCCCAGGCACTGCTGGACAACAGCGGCGCCGACCTGTGGGTGGTGCAGCAGGACACGCTGGGGCCCTACGCCGAGCCCTCCAGCCTGCCCGACGACGCCTACCGCAGCGTGCGGCTGACGCGCGGTGTGGAACAGGCCGTCAACATCACCTACCTGACGATGCAGGCGCGGCGCGGCAGCCAGGACGTGCGC
>JAEXBL010000326.1 GCA_023394015.1 Pseudomonadota bacterium
CGAGCCGGCGGGGGCCGAAGCGACCGATGCCATCAGTGCCGAGCTGATCCACTTCAACGCCAAGGCCGAGACCTGGCTCACCGTGCGCGACGCCAGCGGCAAGCCGCTGGTCAACCGCACCCTGGCCGCCGGCGAAACGCTGGGCCTGAGCGGCGAGCTGCCGCTGTCGGTCACCATCGGCCGCAAGGACGCGGTGGACGTCACCGTGCGCGGCGAGCCGTTCGACCACCGCAGCCTGAGCCGGACCACGGTGTCGCGCTTTCAAGTTCAATGAGCTCCCCCCTGAGTCGCTGCGCGCCTTCCCCCCGGAGGGGGGACAACGCTGGCGCTCGGGGGAATCCCGAGCGCGGCGTTCCCGAGCCGCCTGCTCCGCGGCGACTTGAAAGGGCTTGCTGCGCAGCCCTGACGGCTGGCGAGTTTGGAGATTCGCATGCAATCTAACGTTCCAACGCCCATTGCCGTCGCGCAGCCCGCGCCGCGTCGCTCGCTGCAGGGCCGGGTGGTGTGGGGCCAGCGCGTGGTCACCGTGGGCGGCGACGCGCCGGTGCGCGTGCAGTCGATGACCAACACCGACACGGTGGATGCCGTCGGCACCGCCATCCAGGTCAAGGAGCTGGCGCTGGCCGGCAGCGAGCTGGTGCGCATCACCGTCAACACGCCCGAGGCGGCGGCGCAGGTGCCCTACATTCGCGAGCAGCTCGACCGCATGGGCGTGGACGTGCCGCTGATCGGCGACTTTCACTACAACGGCCACCGGCTGCTGACCGAGCATCCGGACTGCGCCCAGGCGCTGTCCAAGTACCGCATCAATCCCGGCAACGTCGGCAAGGGCGCCAAGAAGGACCTGCAGTTTGGCCAGATGATCGAGGCCGCCCTGAAGTGGGACAAGCCGGTGCGCATCGGCGTCAACTGGGGCAGCCTGGACCAGGAACTGCTGGCCGGCCTGATGGACGAGAACGCCGCGCGTGTGGAGCCCTGGGAGGCGCGCCAGGTCATGTACGAGGCGCTGATCCAGTCGGCCCTCGGCTCGGCCGCACGCGCGGTCGAGATGGGCATGGCGCCACAGCAGGTGATGCTGAGCTGCAAGGTCAGCGGCGTGCAGGACCCGATCGCCGTCTACCGCGAGCTGGCGCGCCGCTGCACCTATCCACTGCACCTGGGCCTGACCGAGGCCGGCATGGGCACCAAAGGCACGGTGGCGTCAAGCGCGGCGCTGTCGATCCTGCTGCAGGAGGGCATTGGCGACACCATTCGCGTCAGCCTGACGCCGCAGCCCGGCGAAGCGCGCACGCAGGAGGTGGTGATCGCCAGCGAGATCCTGCAGGCGCTGGGCCTGCGCGTGTTCGTGCCCAGCGTCACCGCCTGCCCCGGCTGCGGGCGCACCACCAGCACCACTTTCCAGGAGCTGGCCAAGCAGATCGACGACCACCTGCGCGCGCAGATGCCGGTGTGGCGCACGCGCTACCCCGGCGTCGAAGCGCTGAAGGTGGCGGTGATGGGCTGCATCGTCAACGGCCCGGGCGAGAGCAAGCACGCCGACATCGGCATCAGCCTGCCCGGCACCGGCGAGGCGCCGGCCGCGCCCGTCTTCATCGACGGCCAGAAGGCGATGACGCTGCGCGGCGCGCACATCGCCGAGGAGTTTCACCAGATCGTCGAGCACTACATCGCGCAGCGCTTTGGTGGCGGGGCCTGAGCCACCCACCAAGCTACAACCCCCATCGACCGCCAGCGCTGGATGCCAAGGCGCAGGCAGCCATCAGAACAACAGTTTTTCCGAGCATGTCGAAAGCACCGCCAATCACCGCCATCAAGGGCATGAACGACATCCTGCCGCCCGAATCGGCGCGCTGGGAATGGCTGGAGGCGGCGGTGCGCCGCGTGATGGCCGCGCACGCCTACCGCAGCGTGCGCACGCCGATCATGGAGCTGACGCAGCTCTACACCCGCGGCCTGGGCGAGGTGACCGACATCGTCGAGAAGGAGATGTACGCCTTCGAGGACCGTGCCGACCAGCACGGCCGGGCCGACCACCTGGCGCTGCGCCCCGAGGGCACGGCCGGGCTGGTGCGCGCTGTGGCCGAGCACAACCTGCTGTACGACGGCGGCAAGCGCCTATTCTACATGGGCCCCATGTTTCGCCGCGAGCGGCCGCAGCGCGGGCGCTACCGCCAGTTCCACCAGGTCGGCGCCGAGGCGCTGGGCTTCGGCGGGCCCGAGCTGGATGCCGAGCTGATCCTGCTGGCGGTGGCCCTGTGGCGCGAATTGGGCATCACCAACTGGCGGCTGGAGCTCAACAGCCTGGGCCAGCCCGACGAGCGGCGCGCGCACCGCGCGGCGCTCATCGCCTACTTCGAGGCGCACGCCGACCAGCTCGACGAGGACGCCAGGCGCCGCCTGCACAGCAACCCGCTGCGCATCCTGGACACCAAGAACCCCGCCATGCAGGCGCTGGTGGAAGGCGCGCCGAAGCTGATCGACCATCTGGGCGAAGCCTCGCGGCAGCACCTGGCGGCGGTGCAGGCCATCCTGGAGGCCAACGGCGTCGAATGGCGGCTGAACCCGCGGCTGGTGCGCGGGCTGGACTACTACAACCTGACGGTGTTCGAGTTCATCACCGACAGCCTGGGCGCGCAGGGCACCATTTGCGGCGGCGGGCGCTACGACTACCTGATCGAGCAGATCGGCGGCAAGCCGGCGCCGGCCGTCGGCTGGGCGCTGGGGGTGGAGCGCGTGCTGGAGCTGCTGCAAGAGGAGGGCGTGCACACGCTCGAGCCGGCGCCCGACGCCTACGCCGTGGTCCCCGACGCCGCCGCGCTGCCGCAGGTGATGCGCTGCCTGCACCAGTTGCGCGCGCTCGGCGTGGCGGTGCAGATGCACGCCGCGCCCGCCGGCAGCGCGGGCATGGGCAGCATGAAGAGCCAGTTCAAGCGCGCCGACGCCTCGGGCGCGCGCTTTGCGCTGCTCTTCGGCGCTGCCGAGCTGGCCGCCGGCGAGGTGGCGGTGAAGGCCCTGCGCGCCGGCGCCGGCGCGCACCCGCGCCAGTCGCTGGCCGAAACCGCCGCCTGGGCAGACATCTTGAAAGGCACCCCCTGAGCGGCTGACGTCGCATCCCCCTCTGCTCCGCGAAGGGGACGGCGTCATGGCCGGGGAGACCCCGGCCATGGCGCCCCCGCAAGGTCTGTCCCGCCGCCATTGCGAGGGGCGTTTTCCGCGCGGCCCACGTTCAGTTGGCGTGGGTCACTAAAATTGAACGTTTGGTACGGAATCATCAACACGCATGGCCACCCATCTCGACCTTGAAGAGCAGGAACAGCTCGACGCGCTCAAGCATTTCTGGAACCGCTGGGGCAACCTGATCACCTGGGTGCTCATTGCCGTGCTGGGCGCCTACGC
>JAEXBL010000331.1 GCA_023394015.1 Pseudomonadota bacterium
ATGAGTGAGGCGCCCGAGGCAGCGGCCGAACTGGACCGCCGCTTCGGCGGGCTGGCCACTGCCGGCCACGTTGATCGGCGCGGCGCTGCTGTTCGGCCTGCCGCTCATCGCGTGGGCATTGGCAGGGCGCGGCTTCATCAACCGCAACAACCTGCTGGCCGGGCTGGGCGTGGGCGGCGTCATCGGCGCCATGTGGTGGCTGAGCGGCCACTTCGGCTACCTGGCCGAGCACCCCGAGACGCTGGAGGCGACCTACCTCACCACCCGCAGCGGCCGCATGGAGGCGATGACCTTCACCGGCCCGCTGGCACACACCATCGACTGGTTCCTCTTTTTCAGCGACAGCAACCAGCGCCTGAGCCTGGGCGTGGCCTCGGTGGCCGGCGTGGTGGTCGGCGCCGGGCTGAATGCCCTGCTCAGCCGCCGCTTCCGCTGGGAAGGCTTTCGCACCACCGAAGACCTGGCCAACCACCTGCTGGGCGCTACGCTGATGGGCGTGGGCGGCGTGACGGCGCTGGGCTGCACCATCGGCCAGGGCCTGAGCGGCGTGTCCAACCTCAGCCTGACCAGCTTCACGGCGCTGGCCGGCATCGCCGCCGGCGCCGTGCTGGCGCTCAAGTACCAAGTGTGGCGGCTGGAGCGCGCCGCATGAGTGAGGCGCCCGAGGCAGCGGCCGAACTGGACCGCCGCTTCGGCGGGCTGGCCCGCCTGTACGGCGCCGCCGGTGCGGCGCGCATCCGCCGGGCGCACGTGGCGGTGGTCGGCATCGGCGGCGTCGGCTCTTGGGCGGCCGAAGCGCTGGCGCGCAGCGGCGTGGCGCGCCTCACGCTGGTCGATCTGGACCACGTGGCCGAATCCAACGTCAACCGGCAGATCCACGCCCTCACCACCACCATCGGCCAGGCCAAGGTGCAGGCCATGCGCGAGCGCATCGCCCAAATCCACCCCGGCTGCCTGGTCGATAGCGTGGAGGATTTCGTCGAGCCCGCCAACTGGCCCCGCTTGCTGCCGGCGTTGCCCGACGCGGTCATCGACGCCTGCGACCAGGTCGCCGCCAAGCGGGCCATGGCCGCCTGGGCGCTGGCCACGCGCGCCTGCTTCATCACCGTCGGCGCCGCCGGTGGCAAGCGCCAGGGCGAGCGCGTCGAGATCGCCGACATCGCAGAGGTCACGCACGACCCGCTCATCGCCCAGCTGCGCTACCGCCTGCGCCGCCACCACGGCGCGCCGGCGGGCGGCGGGCGCATCGGCCTGCCCGTCGTCTTCAGCCGCGAGAACGTGGCCATGCCGCAGGCTGGCGATGCAGGCGAGGGCACCGATGGCTCCTTGAGCTGCCACGGCTACGGATCGGCCGTCACCGTCACCGCCACCTTCGGCCTGTGCGCCGCCGGATGGGTGCTGAACAAAATTGCGCAAGACGCGGCAAAAACCGCGCTATAATTCGAGGCTTTCCGGCGTACTGGCGCTGCCAGCACAAAGGATGTGGGACGTTAGCTCAGTTGGTAGAGCAGCGGACTTTTAATCCGTTGGTCGCAGGTTCGAATCCTGCACGTCCTACCAAGCCACACATGAAAGCCCGTTGCCGATTCGGCAACGGGCTTTTTCGTTGCCGGGGTCGATGGGTTCGCGACGATCAGCCTTGGCGTGCGCTCAGCCGCCTTGTGGATGGGGGGTGCTCAGAATCCCACGCAGCAGCAGGGCAATGGTGTTGTCCGTGACTTGCTCGGGCGTCAGTTCGCCGTCGGCCCGGTACCAGCGGCCGATCCAGCTCAGGGCGCCGCCGAGGACGAAGCCGGCGAGCTTGGGGTCGCAGGCGGCGATGCTGCCTTCCTCGATGCCGGCCGCGATGAGGCGGCGGAAATGGCTGTCGATGCCGGCCTTCAGCTGCCGGAGTTCCTTCTTCTGCGGCGGCGGCAAGGGGTCCTCGCCGATCAGGATCAGGCACTTGCCGAAATCCTCCGTCACGATGCCGGCGTAGATGCGCATGCAGGCGATGAGCTGGTCCAGCGCCCGCCCGCCGTCCTGGCGCACCGCCTCGATGCCCTCGTGCATCATCACCAGCGCGCTGCGCACGCATTCCAGCAGGATGTCGTCCTTGCTCTTGACGTAGTAGTACAGCGTGGGCTTGGAGACGTGCAGGCGCTCGGCGATGTCGTCCAGCGAGGTGGCGTGAAAGCCCCGCTCGTTGAACAGCTGCGCCGCGGTCTGCAGGACGGCCTGGCGCTTGGCTTCGCGCTGGCGTGCGCGGGCCACCGCCGGCACCCAGGGCGATGCCGTGCCGGAAGAAGAGGGGGTGCTGCGGTCTTGACTCATGCGAAATCGGGGTAAATCCGGATGCCAGTCGGGTGCTCGGTCGCCACAATCCGTGCCTACGTTACTGGTGAGTAGGAATCCTACGCCTTGGTAACTCCCGCGCGACCTATCGCAAACCCTGTATGGCCGCTCCGGCACGATTTCACTGTTGATGGCTTCTTCGCACTCCAGCACCCCCGATTCCCGCGCGGCCCCGCCGCCGGTGCTCAGCATCGACGCCGTGACCCTGGCGTTCGGTGGGGTCAGGGCCTTGACCAGCGTGGGCTTCGACGTGCAGCCCGGCTCGATCACCGCGGTGATCGGCCCCAACGGCGCCGGCAAGACCTCGCTGTTCAACACCATTTCGGGCTTTTACAAGCCCAGCGCCGGCCGCATCGTGTTCGAGGGGCAGGACATCTCCCAGGTGCCGGCGCCGCAGCGGGCCAAGCTGGGGCTGGCGCGCAGCTTCCAGAACATCGCGCTGTTCCGCGGCATGACGGTGCTCGACAACATCAAGCTCGGCCGCCATGCGCACCTGAAGACCAACGTGCTGGGCGCCCTGGTCTATGCCGGGCGCGCGCGCCGCGAAGAGGCCGAACTGCGGCGCGAGGTGGAAGAGCGCATCATCGACTTCCTGGAGATCGACCACATCCGCCATGCGCCCGTGGCGGCCTTGCCCTACGGCCTGCAAAAGCGGGTGGAGATGGCGCGCGCGCTGGCCATGAAGCCCAAGGTGCTGATGCTGGACGAGCCGGTGGCCGGCATGAACCGCGAGGAGACCGAGGACATGGCGCGCTTCATCCTCGACGTGCGGCGCGAATGGGGCGTCACGGTGCTGATGGTGGAGCACGACATGGGCATGGTGATGGACCTGTCGGACCACGTGGTGGTGCTGAACTTTGGCCAGGTCATTGCCCAGGGCGAGCCGGCCGAGGTGCAGCGCGACCCGCAGGTGATCCAGGCCTACCTGGGCGCGGGCGACGTGGCCGAGCTGCGCCGCAAGTTCCACGCCAGCGCGGCACCGACGGAGGCGGCGTGATGGATTGGGCCTACCTGTTCGAGATCGCGCTGACCGGCCTGGCCAGCGGCGGCCTGTATGCGCTGGCGGCGCTGGCCTTCGTGCTGGTCTACAAGGCCACGCGGGTGGTCAACATCGCCATCGGCGAGATGCTGATGGTCGGCGCCTACCTGTTTTTTGCCTTCGCGGCCAGCTTTGCGCTGCCGATCTGGCTGGCGGTGCTGGGCGCCATGCTGGGCGCCGGGCTGCTGGGCGCGGTGATCGAGCGCACCATGATCCGCCCGCTGCTGGGCGAGCCGCCGATCTCGGCCTTCATGGTCACCGTGGGCCTGGCCTCCATCCTGGTCGGCGTGGTGGAGATGATCTGGACCGCCGACCAGCGGCGCCTGCCGGAGTTCATGCCGACCACGCCGGTGATGATTGGCGACGCCTTTCTGGCGCCCAAGGTGGCCTATGGCGCGCTGATCGCCATCGTGCTCATCGCGCTGGTGCTGCTGCTGTTCCGCTTCTGGCGTGGCGGCGTGGCGCTGCGCGCCACCGCGTCCGACCAGGGCGCGGCCTACATGATGGGCATCAACGTGCCGCGCGTGTTCTCGCTGGCCTGGGTGGCCTCGGCCATGATCGCCGCCGTGGCCGGCATCGTGGTCGGCTCGATTGGCGGCATCTCCTCGTCGATGGGCGTGTTCGGCCTGTCGGTGCTGGTGGTGGTGATCGTGGGCGGGCTCGACAGCGTGCTGGGCGCGCTGGTGGCGGGGCTGCTGATCGGCCTGATCGAGGCCCTGGCGGGCGCCTACCTGGGCGGCGAATACAAGCTGCTGGCCACCTTCGTGGTGCTGGTCTGCGTGCTCATGATCCGCCCCTACGGCCTGTTCGGCACGCGTGAGATCGAGAGGCTTTGAGCAGACATGCGCATCGGTACCCTGAAAGAAAGCTATGTGGCCGACGCGGCGCTGTTCGATTCGCGCACGCAGAAGGTATGGCTGGGCGTGGGGCTGGCGCTGCTGGTGCTGTTCCCGTTCATGGCCAACGACTACTGGCTGTACCTGGCCTGCCTGGTGGCCATCAACGTGGCCAGCGCCACCGGCCTGAACATCCTCACCGGCTACACCGGCCTGGTCAGCCTGGGGCAGGCGGCCTTCATGGGCCTGGGCGCCTACACCGTGGCCATCATGCAGGCGCGCTGGGGCACGCCGGCCTTGCTGAACATCTTCGCGGGCGGCATCGTGGCCATGCTGGGCGGGCTGGTGGTGGGCATTCCCTCGCTGCGGGTCAAGGGGCTGTACCTGGCCATCGTCACCATTGCGGCGTCCTTCATTGCGCACTTTCTGTTCGCCAACTTCCAGTTCACGGGCGGCACGGGCGGCCTGTCGGTCACGCCGGCCAGCCTGTTCGGCGTGTCGCTCGACACCTCGTTTCGCATCTACTGGCTGATCGTGCCCGTCACCCTGCTGATGCTGCTGGGCGCGGCCAACCTGTTCCGCACCCGCGTGGGGCGGGCCTTCATCGCCATCCGCGACCGCGACATCTCGGCCGAGGTGCTGGGCATTCCGCTGCTGCGCTACAAGCTGCTGTCGTTCGGCCTGTCGTCGTTCTACGCCGGGGTGGCCGGCGGGCTGTGGGCCTACTTCTTCCGCGTGGTCACGCCGGAGAGCTTTCCGCTCCTGATGTCGATCTTCTTCCTGGCCGCCATCATCGTCGGCGGCATGGGCAGCATCCTGGGCGGCATTCTGGGCGCCGTGTTCATGACCATGGTGCCGGAGCTGCTGAAGTTCGCCTTCGACCTGCTGCCGGCCACGGGGCACGACATGAAGGTGTTTCTCTCGCCCGTGCGCACGGTGGTCTTCGGTCTACTGATCGTGGGCTTTCTGGTGTTCGAGCCGCACGGGCTGGCTGAAGTGTGGCGGCGCATCCGCCGGTTTTTTCATCTGTGGCCTTTCAGAAACTAGGAGACAAAAGCATGTCCAAGCAACGCAAGAGTTTTTCTGCTGACCGTCGCGGCCTGGTGATGGCGGCCGCCGCGGCCAGCCTGGCCCTGCCGTTCGGTGCGGCGCACGCCCAGGGCGGTGAAGACATCGTCATCGGCGGCTCGATCCCGATGACCGGGGTGTTCGCCTTCGCCGGCGTGGGCATCAACGCCGGCATTGCCGACTACGTGAAGATCGTCAACGACGCCGGCGGCATCAAGGGCCGCAAGCTGCGCTACGTGCCCGAGGACACCGGCTACAAGGTCGACGTGTCGGTGGCCGCCTACAAGAAGATCACCAGCCAGAACAAGGTCAACCTGTACTACGGCGACTCGACCGGCTTTTCCAAGACCATCAACCCGGAGCTGGAGCGCAACGGCCAGATCCTGATGGCGGGCGCCTCCTTCGCCACCGAGCTGAACGACCCGAAGAAGTTTCCGCACCAGTTCCTGGTCGGCCCCGACTACTCGGAGCAGATCGCCATCCTGCTGCGCCACATCGCCAAGGAAAAGCCGGGCGCCAAGGTGGCCTTCGTCTACTCCGACTCGGAGTTCGGCCGCGACCCGATCGAGGCCAGCGAAGCCGCGGCCAAGAAGCTGGGCCTGTCGGTGCCGATCAAGATCATGACGCCGCCGGGCAGCGTGGATGTGTCCACCGAAGTCATCAAGCTGCGCCGCGCCGCGCCCGACTACACCATCTTCCACGGCTACGTGCTGGCGCCGATCCCGGAGTTCATCCAGCAAGGCAAGCAAATGGGCATGGCCAGCAAGTGGATGGGCACCTTCTGGACCATGGACAGCTCGACGGTGATGAAGATGGGCGAGGCCGGCGACGGCTTCATGGGCGTGATGCCGTTCCGCTACTACTACGACACCTCGGCCAAGGCGCCGATGCTGGACAAGATCCGCGCCATGCGCCCCGAGTACCAGAGCACCGCCTACATGCAGGGCTTCGTGACGGCGATGCTGTTCACCGAGGCCGCCAAGCGCACGCTGGAGGCCGGCAAGCCGCTGAACGGCGACAACCTGAAGGCGGCGCTGAACTCCATCAAGGACTTCGACACCGGCGGCATCATCGGCACGCCCATCAGCATCCCCGGCAACTCCATCCCGGTGGGGCGCGTGTACCGTGCCGACATGAAGGCCCAGCGCATGGTGCCGGCGTCGGACTGGATCTCGGTTGCCAAGTAAGCCGTCCATGCAAGCAGGAGGCGACGCCATCCTCGATGTGAACAACATCGAGGTGGTCTACAACAAGGTCGTGCAGGCGCTGCGCGGGCTGTCCCTGTCGGTGCCGCGCGGCCAGATCGTGGCCTTGCTGGGCAGCAACGGCGCCGGCAAGTCCACCACGCTGAAGGCCATCTCCGGCCTGCTGCCGCTGGAGGATGGCGCCATGCCCTCCGGCCAGATCGCCTTCGACGGCAGTCCGAACGGCGGGCAGGCGCCGCAGCAGCTGGTGCGGCGCGGCCTGGCCCACGTCATGGAAGGCCGCCGCATCTTTGCCGACCTGACGGTGGAGGAGAACCTGGTGGCCGCCACCTACGCCAGCAGCGGCCGCAAGGCCGGCGCCAGCGACTTCGACGCCGTCTACAGCTATTTCCCGCGCCTGCACGAGCGGCGCAAGGGCCTGGCGGGCTACCTGTCGGGCGGCGAGCAGCAGATGCTGGCCATCGGCCGCGCGCTGATCGGCCATCCCAAGCTGATCCTGCTGGACGAGCCCTCGCTGGGCCTGTCGCCGCGGCTGGTGGAGGAGATCTTCACCATCATCGCCCGCGTGAATGCCGAGCGCCAGGTGTCGATGCTGCTGGTGGAGCAGAACGCCAGCATCGCGCTGGCGGTGGCGCACCAGGGCTACATCATGGAAAACGGCAAGATCGTGATCGACGGCAGCGCCGAGCGCCTGGCCGCCGACCCGGACGTGCGCGAGTTCTACCTGGGCGTGGGCGGCAGCGGCGAGGCCCGGAGCTTTCGCAACCTCAAGCACTACAAGCGTCGCAAGCGGTGGCTGTCATGAGTCGAGCCTTGGATCTGCCCGAGAAAACCCTGCCCCAGATGCTGCGCGAGCAGGCGCAGCGCCACCCCGAGCGGGTGGCCATCCGGCAGAAGGACTTCGGCATCTGGAAGCCGCTGACTTGGCGCGGCTACTTCGAGCGTGCCAGCCATTTCGGCCTGGGGCTGGGCACGCTGGGCCTGTCGCCCGGCGGCTACCTGGGCGTGATCTCGGAAAACCGCGTCGAATGGGTGCTGTCGCAGATGGGCGCCGGGCTGATCGGTGCCGTCACCGTGGGCGTGTACCCCACCAGCCCCAGCAACGAGGTGGCCTACGTGATCGGCCACGCCGACGTCGAGGTGGTGGTCTGCGAAGACCAGGAGCAGGCCGACAAGGTGCTGGAGGCCATCGAGCAACTGCCCAGGCTGCGCCGCATCGTCATCGTCGAGACCAAGGGCCTGAGCAGCTACAGCCCCGAGGAGCGCGCGCGCATCGTCACCTTTGCCGAGGTCGAGGCGGCGGGCGCCGAGCTGTGGCGCGGCGGTGGCGCCGGGCAGATCGAGCCCGTGCTGGCGGCGCAGAAGCCGGACGACATCGGCCTGATGATCTACACCTCGGGCTCCACCGGCGCGCCCAAGGGCGCCATGATCTCGTGGCGCAACATCCGGGGCATCGTGCCCGGCATCGTCGACCGGCTGCAGATGACGCCGGAGAGCGCCCACCTGTCCTACCTGCCGCTGTGCCACGTGGCCGAGCAGATGCTGACCACCTTTGCGCCGATCTACCTGGGCTCGCAGGTGAACTTCGGCGAATCCATCCGCACCGTGCAGGAGGACTTGCGCGAAGTGGCGCCCAACCTGTTCCTGGGCGTGCCGCGCATCTGGGAGAAGCTCTACGCCGCCATCAGCATCAAGATGCAGGAGACCGGGCCGTGGCGGCGCAGGCTGTTCGAGCGCGCGCTGGCCGCCGGCGCGCCGCTGGCGGAAAAGAACCGCGCCGACTGGAGCCTGGCCGAGCGGCTGCGCTTTGGCCTGGCCTACTGGACGGTGCTGCGCGCCCTGCAGAACTTCATCGGCCTGCGCCGCGCCAGGGTGGCGCTGACCGGCGCGGCGCCGATCGCGCCCGACGTGATCCGCTTCTTCCGCACGCTCGGCGTGCCGCTGGTGGAGGTCTATGGCATGACCGAATCGACCGGCATGGTGACCGGGCAGCGCCTGGACGCCGTGAAGGTGGGCACCGTCGGCCCGCCCGTGCTGGGCGTGGAGCACCGCCTGGGCGAGCACGGCGAGCTGCAGCTGCGCGGCGACATGGTGTTTGCTGGCTACTACAAGAACCCCGAAGCCAGCGCCGCCACGGTGCAGGACGGCTGGCTGCACACCGGCGACGTGGCGATCGAGGAGAACGGCCAGTTGCGCATCGTCGACCGCCTGAAGGACATCATGATCACCGCCGGCGGCAAGAACCTGACGCCCTCGGAGATCGAGAACACCATGAAGGCCAGCCCCTTCATCAAGGAATGCATCGTGGTGGCCGACGGGCGCAAGTACGTGGCCGCGCTGATCCAGATCGACTACGAAACCACCGGCAAGTGGGCCGAGGCCAAGCGCCTGGCCTTCACCCATTTCCGCTCGCTGGTGGAGCTGCCCGAGGTGCGCGAGCTGATCCGCGCCGAGGTGGAGCAGGGCAACAGCCGCCTGGCGCCGGTGTCGCAGATCAAGAACTTCCACCTGCTGACCAAGGAGCTGGACCACGACGACGGCGAGGTCACCGCCACCATGAAGGTGCGCCGCTCCAGCGTCTACAAGACCTACGCGGCGGAGATCGAGGCGCTGTACGCCTGAACCCGGGCGATCAGCCCCAGCGCGCGCGCCACTCGGCCACCCATGGCGCCAGCAGCGCGGCCGGGGTGGCGCCGGCGCCCGCTCGGGCCAGGCCCAGCACGCCGGCGGCCTGGGTGAGCGCGGCGGCGGGATCGTCCAGCGCCAGCGGCTCGGCGCCGGTCTGCTTGCTCAGCTTCTGGCCGTCGGCGGCCAGCACCAGGGGCGTGTGCAGGTAGCGCGGCGTGGGCAGGCCCAGCGCGGCCTGCAGCAGGATCTGCCGCGGCGTGTTGTCGGCCAGGTCCTCGCCGCGCACCACGTGGGTCACGCCCTGGGCGGCGTCGTCCACCACCACCGCGAGCTGGTAGGCCCACAGGCCGTCGGCGCGGCGCAGCACGAAGTCGCCGACCTTACCCGCCACATCCTGCCGCTGCGGGCCGAGCCGGCGGTCGTGCCAGTCGATGACCGCGGCATCCGTCGATGCTTCTGGATGGACGGTTGCTGGCGCCATCTTTGCCATTGAGCGCGCGGTGTGCAGC
>JAEXBL010000366.1 GCA_023394015.1 Pseudomonadota bacterium
GATAGGAAGCGGCGTGGTGGCTGGCGGCCTGGCCTGGAGCACCGTGGCGGGGGCAGGCATGCTGCGCGCAGAGGTCGAGCCGGTCTCCATCGCTCAGGCCGAATGCGATTTTGGCGCGGGTTCGCAATCAGGCGATGCTGAGGTTTGGCCGGTCGTGCACATCGTGCTGTCGCCGCGCATGCCCTACGCGCTGCAGGAGTGGCGCCGCATGGCGGCCGCGGCACATGGTGCCGGGTTTCGGGTGCTGGCCTGGCGTGATCCGCGGTTGCCCGATGCGGAGTGGCAGGCGGCGGTGGCGGCGGCCGGTCTGCCGGAGTTGCGCGATGCGCCAGCGCTCGAACTGTCTGCCGCCCAGGTCTGCGGGGTGCTGAACCATGCGCCCGCGGCCATCGTGTCCCGCTGCGGCCAGGGGCACGCCTGGCCGATCCTGGGCGTGATGCCCGATCGGGCCTGGGTGCAGCTGTTGCACGCGCGCCGTGCGGATCTGGAGGCGGTGCCATGTTCCTGAGCCAAGCCCTGCTGGTGCGCCTGGCGCGGTGTGGCCTGGTGGCCGGGGCGGTGGCCACGACCGCCGTCATGGCGCAGACGCAGTCCGCAGAAGGCGCGTGCATTCCCGCACTGAGTTATCTGCCGCTGGACGCCAAACTGGTCGGCAGCGATGACCACGGCGTGGCGGCCCTGGGCACGTACGAGCGGATCAGCCCGGACGGCCGCTTCATTCTTCGCTCCTATTCCGGCGCCCAGGTGGGCAAGGTGAGCCTGATGGAACTGCCGCCGCTGCCTGCGGGTCAGGTGAAAGTTTATCGCACGCCTTTCTCCAACGAGGCGTTCCCGGTGCAAGGGACCTGGCGCTATCTGGTGGACGTGTCCGGCGAGCACTACCGCTTCAAGGATTTGTTGACCCAGCAGGCCCGGGCCAAGCCGCTGTTCAAAGGCGGCATGACGGGGTTCTATGCGGCCGCGTCCGAGGTGGGGGCGCCAGCGAACACGCCCGATGGCGCGGCCGCGCAGCGCATTCACATCCGCTCGCTGAGCTGGCCGCAAAGCGCCGACCCGGATGCCCAGGGCGTCGGGCCGCTGCAGGTGGCCGAGTTGGAGGTGGCCGACACGAGCGTCAGCGCCCGCATCGTTCGCAGCACCGGGCCACGCTTCATCTGTGCCGGTCGTGCCGGGGTGGATGGCGGCGTGTATGCGCTGCCCATGCTGTCGGTCGACGGCAGCGAGTTCTCGGCCATCCCGCAAACGCCGCGCACCGGCCAGCCGTCGATGCGGGTGTATGGCCTGCCATCGTCCGCCGCTGCGGCCGATGCCGGCTGCGATCTGCGCGCCGACCTGGGCCTGTCGCCCAGCAAGGCCGTGTTCGGGTTTCCTGCCGGCGCCGCGAAGGCCTGGCTGACCTACAGCGACCTCGGCCACGTCTATGTGCACGACCGTGATCTGAAGCAGACGTTTCGGCTCGACCACGCCAAGCACCGCGTGCTTGCCAGCGCCTTTCCGGGGCTGACGCGCGACGGCCGGGTGATCTACGGCGCCACCTGGCGCGACTGCGCCGACGCGCACCGCTGCCCCGAGCAGGCGGGCTACGTGGTCGCCGACCCCTACCAGAGCGCCGCCTACCGCGCCTACTGGCGCGCGCGCGGCCAGCCCGCGCCCAAGGCCTGCATCACGCAAGCCGAGGTGGCCACGGAGCGCGTGCGTTTCGCGCGGTTTCATGGCCTGGTGGATTGACCCGCCCACCCTTCGCCGCCCAGCAGCGCGTGGGACAATCCGGCCCATGAACACAGCCAATGTGGACCAGGCCGAACTGGCCAAGTTTTCGTCGCTGGCGCACCGCTGGTGGGATCTGGAGGGCGAATTCGGCCCGCTGCACGCCATCAACCCGCTGCGGTTCGACTGGATCGACGGCATTGCGCCGCTGAACGGCCGTCGCGTGCTCGACGTCGGCTGTGGCGGCGGCATCCTGGCCGACGCCATGGCGCGCAAGGGCGCCGACGTGCTGGGCATCGACCTGGCGGAAAAGTCGCTCAAGGTCGCGCAACTGCATGCGCTGGAGGCCGGCACGCCCCACATCGCCTACCGCCAGGTGGCCGCCGAAGCCTTGGCCGAAGACATGCCGGCCGCCTTCGACACCGTCACCTGCATGGAGATGCTGGAGCATGTGCCCGACCCGGCCTCCATCGTGCGGGCCTGCGCGCAACTGGCCAAGCCTGGTGGCTGGGTGTTCTTTTCCACCATCAACCGCAACCCCAAGTCGTTTCTGCTGGCCATCGTCGGGGCCGAATACCTGCTGAACCTGGTGCCCCGCGGCACGCACGAATACGCCCGCCTGCTGCGCCCCAGCGAGCTGGCGCAGTTCTGCCGCGCGGCCGGGCTCGACCTGCAGCACAGCCGCGGGCTGGAATACAACCCCATCACCCGCCGCTACCGCCTCACCGGCGACACCAGCGTCAACTTCATGGTGGCCGCGCGCAAGCCGCTGACCGGCGACTGATCCGCCGTGTTTCGCCATGTTCGCTGCGTGCTGTTCGATCTGGACGGCACCCTGATCGACAGCGCCGCCGACCTGGGACTGGCGGCCGACGAGATGCGCGTGGCCCGCGGCCTGCCCTCGTTGCCCGTCGAGGCCTACCGCGTCAACGCCGGCGCTGGCGCCCGCGGCATGCTGGGCACGGCATTCGGCATCACGCCCGAGCATGCCGAATTCGGCGCCCTGCGCGAGGAATTCTTCGACCGCTACGAGCAGCGGATGACGCGCCTGACCCGCCCCTTCGACGGCGTGGACCAACTGCTGCGCGAACTGGGCCGGCACGGCATCGCCTGGGGCGTGGTCACCAACAAGTCGCGCCGCTTCACCATGCCGCTCACGGCCACCATGCCCATGTTCGGTGCCGCCGGCGCCATCGTCTGCGGCGACACCACGCCCCACATCAAGCCCCACCCGGCGCCGGTGCTCGAAGCCATGCGGCAGATGTGCGTGGCGCCGGCGCATTGCATGTACGTGGGCGACGACGAGCGCGACATGCTGGCCGGCCGCGCCGCCGGCGTCGCCACCGTGGCGGCGCGCTACGGCTACCTTGGCCCCGGTGCGGATGTCACGCGATGGGCCGCCGATGCCATCATCGATTTGCCAGCGCAGCTCTTGAATTTGCTCGATCCGGCCTAAAATAGCCGGTACAGGGGCTGCATTGGTTTCGACGTGGGTTGGAATCGCCTCAGGGCATGTCGAGGTTCAGTCACCTCGTAAAACCGCTGAAAAAAACTAACTGCAAACGACGAACGTTTCGCACTCGCCGCTTAAACACCGGTGAGCCTCGCAACAGCAGGCCGATGGGCTGGGCAAGGGTGGCGCAAGCCGTCCAGGCTGCGAGGGAATCCACATCGGCTGGCTTGCATCCGGGTGCCTTGGGTGCAGGCGAGATGCAAGGGCACTGGCTGCTTGGATAGCGTGCGACTGCGCGATCGAAGTGGCGAGACGCAAAACAGACCGCTAAACATGTAGAACTGGGCGTGGAAGATTTGCGGACGCGGGTTCAAATCCCGCCAGCTCCACCATTACTCTGTACAAAGGCCGTCAAGAACACCCACTTGACGGCTTTTTCATTGATAAATCAATCGGTTGCAGCCTAACAAGGTGCAAGGTCATGCATTGACAGCCAACCGACCGACTCCGGCGCAGCAACCCATCAACGACGAACTGAGCCGCTTCTGTGCGTCTCATTACGTCGCATGAGCCGGGATGATAGAGCTCTCTCGAACGAAGGAGCCGCTCATGTTGATGTCGTATTGCCCGGACCATCCGATGTCTGAAATCGGCCCAGGTCCTGAGCCGCTTGTGCGGCTCTGGATGTTGCGCATCTTGATCTTGCTGGAGGGACATCGTCGTTTTGTGTGCTCGGACACGCTGACGGATGATTTGGTGGCGCGAGCCTTGGACCTTGAGCACTGGATCGATGCGCCCGCCGGCTTTGATGCTGCAGGCGTCCGGCGTGAGCTGCGGGATTTGCATCGTCTTGCAGAGAGGTCGAAGGCGCAAGCCAAATTGTCCGGCTGCCTGCAAACCAACCTCAGCCGAATCTCCAAGCTGCTGGAACTCACAAAGGCGGATCAAAGCATCCTGATGTTCGCGGTGCTGCTGCACAGCGAGATGGCGCTCAGCCGGCTGGCGGATGCCTTGGGTGAGCTTTCGTCTCGCAAGGTGATCTACACCTTGTCCGTCATTCTTCAGCTTCCCGAGGCCGATGTTCGCTCGTCTCTGAACTCGCGCGGGGCGCTCGCCCGCTGCGGTCTGGTGCAGTTGAACGCTCACTTCAGCAATGACATGAGCTCGAAGTTGGAACTGCTCAACAGCAGTTTCGCAGAATCGATGACCGCGGAAGAGGTTGACCCGATCATGTTGCTGCGGGATACGGTCTGCCCTGCCAGCCAGGCGCAGCTGACCTTGGCTGATTACCGTCATATGCAATCCTCGCTCGACCTGTTGCTGCCGTACCTGCGGAATGCCATGGCGACGGGCCGGCGGGGCGTGAACATCTACGTGCACGGCATGCCCGGCACGGGCAAAAGCCAGCTGGCGCGCGCCTTGGCAGCAGACTTGGGTTGTGAGCTGTTCGAAGTCGCCAGCGAGGACGCTGACGGGGATCCTATAGACGGCTCCGGTCGTTTGCGGGCCTTTCGCGCTGCGCAGAGCTTTTTTACCCAGCGCCGGTCCATGATCGTGTTCGATGAGGTAGAAGACGTCTTTGATGACGGCAATCCCTTCGGAGGACAGAGGAGCACGGCACAGGTGCGCAAGGCGTGGATCAATCGAGCCTTGGAAGAAAACCCCGTGCCGACCCTGTGGCTTTCCAACTCGGTGAGCGGGCTCGATCCCGCATTCATCCGGCGATTCGACATGGTGATCGAACTGCCCATCCCGCCGAAGAAGCAGCGCGAGCGCATTCTTCAGGCCAGTTGTGGTGACCTGCTGGAGCAGGCCAGTGTGTCTCGAATGGCTGAGCTGGAGGTGCTGGCGCCAGCGATTGTTGCCAAGGCAAGTTCGGTCATTCGCTCGATTTCCAACGAACTTGAGCCGCGCGCGGCATCGGCAGCCCTTGAGCAACTGATCAGCAGCACGCTCGAGGCGCAAGGTCACCGGGTGCCGGCTCAATACGACCCTGAACGACTTCCAGAGAGCTACGATCCGGCGCTCATTCAGGCCGACGCCGATCTCAGGCAAGTGGCGGCGGGTCTCTCTTCTTCGCGGTCAGGACGCCTGTGCCTGTATGGTCCGCCGGGGACGGGCAAGACCGCTTACGGCCGCTGGCTGTCGGAGCAGCTCGGCATGCCTTTGCATGTCAAGCGGGCGTCCGACTTGATGTCCAAATGGGTAGGAGACAACGAGAAGAACATCGCCAGCGCGTTTCGCGAGGCTGCCCGGGAGGGCGCCATCCTGCTCATCGACGAGGTGGACAGCTTTCTGCAAAGCCGGCGAGAAGCCCAGCGCGCATGGGAAGTTACGCTGGTCAACGAGATGCTGACACAGATGGAGTCCTACGCAGGGGTGTTCATCGCCTCGACCAACCTGGTGGAGGGCTTGGACGAAGCCGCGCTGCGGCGCTTCGACCTCAAGGTGAAGTTCGATTTTCTTCGGGCAGAGCAGGCATGGCAGTTGCTGCGTCGTCATTGCGCGCTGCTGGGTTTTGAACACGTGGCACCCGGATTGCAGGCCAGAATGCGGCGTCTGCAGATGCTCACACCCGGCGACTTCGCGGCAGTTCAGCGCCAGAGTTGCTTCAGGCCCATCGAGCATCCTGAAGCGTTCGTTGCCGCGTTGGAAGCCGAGTGTGCAGTCAAGGTCAACGCCAAGGCGCCCATCGGCTTCCTGGTGTGATCGCTCGCACCCAGCCAGTCAGACCCCGCCTTCGGAGAACAAGCATGCGCTTACTGTCGAAATCCAAATTGCTGGCCTACCGCCAATGCCCCAAGCGCCTGTGGCTGGAGGTGCACCGGCCTGAACTGCGGGAAGACTCCGCAGCAACGCAGGCGAGCTTCATGCTGGGCCATGAGGTGGGAGAGCGGGCCAGGGCGCTGTACGATCCCAGAGGTGTCGGCGAACTGCTCGATCCGCATGCCGAGGGCTTCGATCAGGCCGTGGCACGCACCCAGCAACTGCTGGCGCGCCGCCAGCCGATCTTCGAAGCGGCTTTCCGCACCGAGAATGCGCTCGCACTCGCCGACGTCATGCTGCCCAGCACCCGAAACGGCAAGCGAGACTGGCGCATGATCGAGGTGAAGTCGTCGACGGAGGTCAAGGACTACCACCTGGACGACGTGGCCGTGCAGTCCTTCGTCAGCCGCTCGGCCGGCGTTGTCCTGACGGGCATTGCCCTGGCCCATATCGACAGCAGCTGGGTTTACCCCGGCGCCGGGGACTACACGGGACTGCTGCGAGAAAACGACCTGACCAGCGAAGCGTTTGATCGTCACGATGAGGTTTGCGGGTGGGTGGCAGCCGCTCACAAGATCGTGGCGCGCAGGCGGGAGCCTGCCGAACAAACGGGCGAACAGTGTCTCGATCCGTACGAATGCGGCTTTCTTCCATATTGCCAATCCCAGGAGCCCCAGGCGCAGCATCCTGTGCACTGGTTGCCCCGGCGGGGCGCCAAGTTGAAGGCGCACATTGCGCAACACGGCCTGGTGGAAATCAGGGACGTGCCGGACCATCTGCTCAACGACACCCAAAGGCGGGTGAAAGCGGTCACCCTGTCAGGCAAGCCATACTTCGACCGTGCGGCGGCCGCCAGGGAACTGGCGCATCGCCGGCGGCCGGCGTATTTTCTGGACTTCGAAACGGTGCTGTTTGCGGTGCCCATCTGGAAAGGCACGCGCCCTTACCAGCAGATCCCGTTCCAGTTCAGCGTGCACCGCCTGTCTGCAAGGGGCAAGTTGACCGAGCGGTCGTTTCTGGACCTTTCCGGCGGCGACCCCTCAAGGCCTTTTGCGGAGGCGCTGATCCAGGCCTGTGGCGAACATGATGACCCCATCTTCGTGTACAACGCCGCCTTCGAGAAGACCCGCATCCGCGAACTGGCAGAACGCTTCCCGCGTCTGGCCAAGCCGCTGCGCCGAATCATCGAGCGAATCGTTGACCTGCTTCCCATAGCACGCGCGCACTATTACCACCCCAGTCAGGAAGGAAGCTGGAGCATCAAGGCCGTGTTGCCGGCGGTGTGCCCCGACCTGAGCTACGACGACCTGGTCGGTGTTCAGGATGGCGGCATGGCCATGCAGGCCTATCGTGAATGCATTGCGGCGGACACCACTTCGGCACGAAAGGCCGAGATCAAGCAGCAGCTGCTGGCCTACTGCCGAATGGACACCTACGCCATGGTCCGCCTGTGGTCGGTGTTCTCGAACACGCCGCTGAAGGGCTGAGATGGGCAAGCGATCGGACACCCTGGAAACCACCTTGCTGGCCATCGAGTTGATGCGCCGCATTCCCCGTGGGCGCAAGACTTCGGCCAGCGAACTGCATCGGCAGTTGATCGATGCGGGCATCGACCGCGATCTGCGAACCATTCAGCGGCAGCTGGAAATGTTGAGCGCTCACTTCGAGATTGAGCGCGATGACAGCAGCAAGCCCTATGGCTACCGCTGGAAGGAGCAGGCCCGCGCACTCGCCGTGCCCCATCTCACGCCACAAGAGTCCTTGCTCCTGCTTCTGGCCGAAGAGCACCTGAAGAGCCTTCTGCCGACCCGGCTGATGAAGTCGATGGCTGGCTTCTTCGTGCAGGCGCGGCGCACCCTGGGCGCGGCCAGCCATGCCGAGCTGGAGCGGGAGTGGCCCGACAAGGTGCGCGTGGTCGCGACCAGCCAGCCCCTGCTGC
This sequence comes from Pseudomonadota bacterium, assembly GCA_023394015.1. Classification (GTDB taxonomy): domain Bacteria; phylum Pseudomonadota; class Gammaproteobacteria; order Burkholderiales; family Burkholderiaceae_C; genus Ottowia. The sequence continues at coordinate 7,866 of JAEXBL010000366.1, forward strand.
CGCCCAGAATCGAAGCCGGCGTTTTCGAGACGGTGAGCGATGCCCTGTACAGCAACCATTGGTTGACGCTGGACTACCGCAACGCCAGCGGCAAGCGCAGCAAGATCGAGGTCATGCCGCTGGGCCTGGCGCAGCAAGGGCCCAGGCTGTACCTGGTGTGCCGGTACCGGGGCTACGACAACGAGCGCAGTCTTGCGATTCACCGCATCATCTCGGCCGAAATGTCGACCATGGCATTCGCCAGGCCCAGGGAGTTCGATCTCAAGAAATACGATGACGATGGTCGCTTCGCCTTTGGACACGGCAAGCGCATCCGACTGTCGTTTCTGATTGATCCGGACGCCGGTGCGCACCTGCTCGAGACGCCGCTGTCCACAGATCAGCAAGTAAAGACGGTACCCGACGGGCAACTGGAAGTGACCGCCACCGTGGTGGACAGCGCCATGCTGGAGTGGTGGTTGCGTGGGTTCGGCGATGCGGTCCAGAAGGTCAGGCGAACCCCGGTTGCGGACGCTGGCCAGCGATAGACGGGTGACGCACAGCCCGCGGTGAGCCGACGCATCCCGTCGCAACCTCGTGCCACACTGCGGTGATGGAGGCAGCAATGGCAGCCAGGGCTGGTGCGTCAACACACCAGCGTCCCGCAATGGTCATTGGTCCTGCCGCTCCATCCACGTTGCTGGGGTCTTCTTCACGCGTGTTGTTGAGGCAATGAGTGGGAGAGTCATGGATACACCGATTTCTGGCCGCAACGCCATCTGGCACGAAGACTTGACGTGCTGGTTCGACGGCGCCGATCAGGACGCCCGGCAGGTCATCATGGACATTCGCTCAACATTCGGGGCCAATGCTCGGTACCCGCTTCATTTCGAAGATGTCAGAGCGATCAGGGACTCTGGCCAAGCCGCTGCTGCTAGGGTGCTTCGGGCGGGCTGTAGCGTTGCTTCACAAGGCTTGCTCGCCGCCACCGAGCTGGCTTGTCAGCGAGCGATAGGCAAAAAAATGTCGGCGGCGCTTCCTCAGGCTTCGGGCATTCTGCTGGTCGTCAGCACCAGCGACTTCGCCACGCAGGCTGACGAGGTGCAAGCGTTGATGCGCCGCGTTCTGGGCTATTTGACCGAAGACGCGTTTTGCGTGTGGTCGCTGGTGATGGATGAAAGCCTGCCGGCCGAGTGCCCCCGAGTCAGCTTGGTGATCGCCTGCCTGGCGCATCCAGCAGCGGCGTGCGCAGAGGAACATCGCCAGGGAGAGTTGAGATGAACATGCATGACAAGGCCGACCTCAAAGACGCGCTGATTCGGCAGGCCGCTGCGCTCATCCGGGACGCTGATGCGCTGATCATTGGCGCGGGCGCCGGTATGGGGGTCGACTCAGGGCTGCCGGATTTTCGGGGCAACGAAGGATTCTGGCGTGCATATCCGGCACTGAAACATGCCAGGCTGCGCTTTGAGGACGCAGCGTCACCAAGGACCTTTGAAGCCGATCCCTGCCTCGCCTGGGGCTTCTACGGCCACCGCTTGAAGCTTTATCGGGACATCGTTCCACACGATGGATTTGCGCTGCTGCGTGGCTGGGCAGCCTCCAAACCGGGGGGATGCTGGGTGTTCACAAGCAATGTCGATGGGCAATTCCAGAAGGCTGGCTTCGATCCGGTATGCATCGAGGAGTGTCACGGATCGATTCATCGCCTGCAATGCCTGGACGATTGCAAGGAGGTGGTCTGGCCCGCCGACTCGGTGGATCCTCACGTCGATGAGCACAGATGCCTGTGGCAAGGCGAGCTGCCCCGTTGCCCCCATTGCGGACGACTTGCAAGGCCCAACATTCTCATGTTCGAGGACTATCGCTGGAACGACGCGCCACGGGAGCGCCAACGGTCTGCGCGCATGGCGTGGCTGAACGAGCTCAAGGCCAAGAGGCTCAAGCCCGTCGTGCTTGAGCTAGGGGCCGGTGTGGCGATCCCCGCCGTTCGCCATTTCGCAGTGCTCATGCGGCAGGAATTCAAGGAGGCGGGTGCGCGACTGGTGCGCATCAACCCACAACACGCAGCGGTGTCGGGGTCGCTTGATGTGGGGCTGCCCATGGGGGCATTGGCCGCCCTCCAAGCCATTCAGAGTAACTTTTGAATAGCCAGCTCCCTTCGCGGTGACTGATGGCAGCCCCGAAAGGCGCATCTTGATGCCCGTCACTCCGGGCTGCGCAAATCCATGGAGAGTTCCTTGTGAATTGCCTCATGAAGTGGAAGTCGCCGCTCCTCGGCATCGGTGGCATGCTCGTCAGAGCCTGCTGGCCGCCCCATCACGATGTCGAACCATTGTGCGCGGTCTTTCACAACTCGAAACATCTTTTCATCGTGCGTGCCTGCCAGATAGGGCTCGAATACCTCGATCTTCTTCCCTTCGCGTTCGGCCAGCGCACCGATACGGTCCAGTCGGCCAGTCCGCTGCTCCAATACGCTGGGGTTCCAGTCCAGATCATGGTGAATGACGAACCGACATTCCTGGTGAAGGTCGATACCCTCCCCCATGACCGAACTGGCTACCAGCAAGTCAGGAGCCAGCGGCGTATTGAAGAGCGAAATCAGTCGTTCGCGGACATCACGCTTGGTACCTCCATGTGCTCGTCGGACCGGATGCAGGCTGGCGCCCCGGCCATAAGAGCCGTCATCTTCGTGGTGTTCTCCCAGCAGAGCATTCCTGACACGCGCGAACTCGCTGTCGTGTAACTGGTTCATGTCGACCTGACGGCGTGCTTGTGCCAAGCGCTTCGCAAACGATTGCCAGCGATCGAGCAGGACGATGCCATGCGGGCGTGCCTTGCTGATGCCACCCCAAACATCTTCGTCGCTCATGTCCGGCGCGAGGGGGGTATATCGGACCATGTAGCTTGGCGTGCGCAAGTGCCGAATCGCAGAATCGACCACAAGATCAATCACGTCTGGATGTCCCTCGGCGGAGGCCGCCAGGGCCTCGACGAGGCGTTGCCGAATGCGGACATACGAGGATGTATCCCGACGAAAAAGACGATCAGAGAGCTTCTCTAGCTCGGCTCGCGTATCGTTTCCAAGTTTGGTGCCCAGCGCAGCAGACGCACTTTGGAGAATGAGATCGTCAACACGCTTCGCCAGCGCGCACTCAACTGCTTCGCCAGTCTTGATGAACCAGCAGAAGATGAGACATTTTTCACCCGTGAGCCAGAGTTGTGCGGCTTTTTCAACCGTAGCGTACACCTTTGGGTGAGCAAGAAGAACAGTCGCGTCTGCAAGTGCACGCTTGATCTCATCTTGATACCAACGTACCGGACCAACCACTGGGTGAAGAGGTGTCGGCTCGTTGACTCTTAGTTCACGCTCGTCAGGCGCATTGTCCGAATCGCGCTCGTTGCCAGATTCACCCGACCCAAGGCGGTGGAATGCCTCGTACGATGAGGCAATTCCATAGGCGAATAGCGGTCGAGTCTTTTTGTCGTCCAGAGCAACGCTCTGAGCGCGTGCAGCGAGCAAGAAGGGTAGCGTCGCTTCCTCCTTGATCTGCAATCCCCCCGAGCTCGCAGCGCCATCGATGATCGACGCGCCAGGGCGGTACGCGCGGCGCTGGGGACGCTCGTGGCGAATCACCCAAGGCTTGAGGGCGGCATTCATTTTTTTGCGGGCGCGAACAGCAAGTTTGGCGTGCTCCCATGCTTCGCGCGCAGCTGGGCTGATGCTCTCCGGCGCGGGCACAGTCATGCCCCACGAGTTGAACACGTCCAGTTCTTCTGGTAGGAGGCGACCCCAGGCGGCATCCAACGCAAGGGCGGTGGCCTGAGCCACGGTAAGCTTCTCCTTCAGGGCATTCAGACGATTTTCCAATGGACTATCAGGGGCGGGATCCAGCGGCCGCACGGCCGACATGCGGCTGAGGACCTCGATCAGCTCCGAGTGCCCGAGTTCAAAAGGTGTAGCGGTCAGGAACAGCATGCGCCTGAAAATCCCGTGAAACGCACCCGCGTTGCCGCCGGTCGTTCGCTCTGCGAAAAGCCGGCTGATATTCGTCGATGGGTTTTTCAGTCGATGGGCCTCATCCACGACGAGCAGAGGAAGGTCCAGCTCGGTCGAAGAAAGTAGCGTTTTCCATGCAGCCTGGGTTGCCGTTGACAGTGCTTTGCGCGCATCCTCAAGGCGTTTTCCGATGTTTTCCGAGGAGCGGATTGGCAAGAGGCGGATTGCTGCCCGAAGGTCTTCCAGAGGCAGCTTTTTTGCGGCGTCTTCCAATGCCTTGGGAACCGGGTTGTCCGGGAGTTCCTCCCGAGTGAGTCGCAACCAGCACGCATGCCACGCGGCTGGTGGCAACTGGAGGAGCGCTCTGGCGATCTCCGGCGTGAACCTGCTGTCCGGTATCAATCCGCGGCGCCCGTTGGACCACTTTGCGATGCGTTCACGCAACTCTGTGCCGCCCCAGACATAGCGGGTGGCGTAATAAAGCAGGGCGAGTTGAATGAAGGTGTCCTTCAACGTGGTCGTCAACGCAGTATGCGTCACGATGAGGATGTGCTCGCGTTCATTCCTTCGGTCGTCAAGCTTCTTGAGGAATTCATCCCCGCTGCGAATGGGCTTGCTGACGCAGCGGATACCGGTATCGGCGGCGAGCAATGACTCGCTGAACTTCATCCACTCGCGCACCCATTTGTCGGCCACAGCGGGAGGCACGAGAACCACCACGCGCCCCGGTTCGGCAGTGGAAAGGATTTGGCTGGCCACGACCGCGAGGGCGACGTATGTCTTGCCCATGCCCACCTGGTCGGCCAGGATCACGCCTTCCGTGGTTTGCAGCCTGTGCAGTATGTCGTTGGCCGTGCGACGTTGGCGTGCCCAGTCTTGCTCGAAGCGAGACTCGGTATGCAAGTGAAGGCTGTGGGTCAGCAGACGACGCATCGGCGGGCCTCCTTGATGGCGCGACTCGCGTACGATGCGATGTCGGCCGGTTGCAATCCGACACGGACTCGTGTTGCATCCAGTCTCTGCAACGCATCGTCAAGCAATTGAATTCCTTGCATCCGGTCTACCTTATCCAAGACGGCCAAGACGGAAGGCCAATTCACCCTCCCGACAGAAAGCGCAATCTCCGCAATCGTGAAAATCGCTTCAGCCCGCGACTGCCGGCCTGACTCGAAAGCCTCAGCAACCTTCGTTGCGACGAATTCCGGGCCCAAGGGGCTGGCCAAGCGCCCTCGTAGGGTGTCCAGAGTAAACACTGGACGTTCCAAGCGGTGCTGCATGGCCGCCAAGGAGGCTGCAAGCGCGCGCCCCTTGCGCAGCAAGGACCCCTCAACCTCCAGCCGCTTGAGGGGATCCAAGATGATCGCCCCGTTTGCGGGTTTTTCCGCCTCTTGGCATTCAAGCACCTCACGCAGAATTTCCGCCAGTGGACGGCCTCTCGCCAGTGCATTGAGCAGGTGTTCTGCCCGAAGACTGGCCAGCGCAGGGCCGACAGGCAGCATGTGTGGGTTGTCGGCCACCGTTGCCCATGGGGTCGTATTCCCCTCCCACGACACGAGCACGAACATCGGCAACGTCTGCTGCTGCAAGGCGATCACCCACTTGCTCGGCTTTTTCCCTTGTTCCCACTGCGCTCGCGTGAGGAAGGGCGGATCCCCCGCGGCGAAGGCGATCTGCCAGTCATTGGGCATGTCGGAGCTTTCGACAATACCCAAGTGCAATGCCCACTGGCCGTCTTTTTCGATCTTGGTGACCTGACACAGCTCAAAGCAGGACGGCAAAGTCGGCAGTGCGGTCTCGTCTTCGTCCTGGGGTTCGATCGATTCGATATCCACAGCGACTGTTTCCCCCAGTTCTACGAGTCCGCGCAACGCACGCCCCTCTTTGCTCCTGAGTGACGCGCCAAGCCACACGTTCATTTCACGGTGGCGAGTGTTCTGGTTAAGACCGAGGCCCGCCCTGGTGTGATTGGAACTCCCGACAAGAGCCGCGACCCACTCATCACTTTCGATCAGCAGGCACTTTGCGTGAAGAGTCCGACGCTCGTTGTCCAGAGCCTTCAATTGGTGAACAGCCCCCTTGACTGCTTCGGCAAGATGCTGCGAAAAGGAAGTTTGACCAAGTGGATTCAGCACCACACCAACGCGCTGTGGCCGCTTCTTTGCCGGGCGTCCTGTGAGAAGTCGCCGCGTCGCACTTAGAGCGGTTCGGTCGTCGGAATCCCAGAACGGCGACAAATGCGTGGCACGAAGCGGCTTTGCGCCACGCCATACCGAACTGAGCAGGTCCAGCGGCGCCGTCGTCGCGTTCGTTGGTGCGAGTGTGACCAGAACCCCTGGTGTCCGCTGCTTTCCTTGCTTGCCGATGCGCTCGTGAAGCAGCTTCAGCGTGTTCTCCGCACGTGCAAAGGCCGCCACACTCGTGTCGTAGCCAGGCACCAGCTCGAGATACGAGCCGAGTTCATTGGCCAGTGCCTTCAGAACGTCGGGCGGGAACAGGCATCGAGGACCGAGATCCACGGCCAGCCCAAGCTCGATCTGGCGGCGATATCCTGCTGACGTGAGGTTTGCCGAGCCAAGGATGATCCGCGTAGCGTTTTCCCACAAGAGCACGGCAACTTTGGCATGAAGCAGGCCACCGTTGACCTTGCAGGACAGCAGATCCCAAAGCAGCGAGGAGCGTTGAACGGGCGCACTGCGGTCCGTCAGGACCGTTACGCTCGTCTTTCGCAGTGATTCATGGAGTTCAATGGCGGCTACGATGTCATCGACGGCCCCGGTTTGCTCGTTCACGCTGGAGACTTCCAGGAATCGGGCCAGGCAGTTTTGCTCGAAGAAGTCCGGTTCGAAGGCGAAGGTCGTGGCCAGCAGTGCCACCGGCTCACCGGCTGCTGCCGGCTTCTGCCAGAAATCGAGCAAGGGTGTGGGCTTCATGCGGTTTGTGCCAGTAGCTTGGCCAGCGTGTCCATGCGCATCGGGTGAGTCCAGTAGTCGTCAGGCAGCCCGTTCGTATGACTCCGATACGGTGTGCGAACGGTCCAGTCACCATCAAGCTGATCAAGCCAAGAAAGCTTCTTCTTTGCAGCCTGAACGTGCTCATGGCGCGCGATGAGTGCCTCGAGGAATCGTTGAGCAGAAAGCCGCTCCTGAAAGGAACCGAGTGCGTGAACTGTCTCGTGGGTCAAGAGCTCATCGTCCAATGCTGCGACCGACTCAATGGCTTGCTGCGCTAAACCGTCCATTTTGGGAGCCAGCGCCTCAAGCCCCGGGGTTGTCAAGGCATGGGCAGGTGAGATCACCGAGCCGCTCTGCTGGACCGCATGGGCCAGGAAGCGGCGGAACGTGTTGTCAAGCGCGGTCGCGGCGTCCTCGTAGGCAATGGCAGCTTGAAGTGCCTGTTGCGTGGGTTTTCTGACGTGTGCCAATAGCGACAGCGCCAGTTGGCGCTGCGTCGTTTTTTCCGATGGCGGGGACTTCAGAAGCCTTGCAGCGAGTTCGTTGCGAATGGCGTGCGGGCTGTCGGCGAGGAGGCTGCGCAGCGCGCGACGCTCGTTCGATTTGGCTTCGTGCGGAGCCAGGCATTTGGCCAGCTTGTCTAGCAATTGCCCGGCCGGAGGTGCGGCGCACTCCCCCATTTCCAGCGAGCGAGCACATGCGTTAGCAATGTCCTTGCGCAATTGACCTCCTAGCTTGCTGGTGTCCCCGGTGGCGTACCCCTTAAGATCGAAATCTTGTTCCCATGCCTCCACAAGGCGCAGCGCGTTCTGTGCAGGCATATCGTCAAAAGTCAGTACCTGCGCATCGCGGGAAAGGGGGCGATACACCCCGGTGAACCCAAAAACCCGTGGGCCGCTCAAGTATGTGCGGCGGCTCAGCCGCAGGTTCGCCTTCTTGGCCCTCTCCGCCTTCTGGCTCCCTGGTAGACCTGCGAGACGACCATTACCAGGGTGCCGAACCATGGCCTCGACCACCAACCACTCGAACGCAATGTCGACGGTCGTTCTGCCTTCATCAGCAGTCAGCTCGTGCAACGCCTGGTAAGCGAACGCGCCGACGGCGGAAATCGTCACGAAACGAGGGTGGCTCATTCGAGCCCGAATACCGGGCACCAGTTTGTCCGCAATCCGATCCGCCACCGCAGCGAGGCCAAGCGGGTCGAGCCCTCCTTCACCAACTGCGCCAGGGTCGTATGCTGATAATCGGGGGAACTGGTCAAGCAATGACATCTGAAGAGTTGGACATACTAGATGTGGCTTCTTAACACCTTGGCTACTTGAGAAGTCAAGACGAATAGCGGGACGTGCTTCAGGCAGGCGGCTGAGCAGGATAGGCGAGAGTGTAACAAATTGTCGCGATCGAAATCGTTTCACCGCCGCTGTATGGCAAGAATCAGGAAAAGCAACAACCTAGCCGGAATCTCTGATCACAGACTTCCTGTCCAGGCAGTTCGATAGCGCAGCTTGGTGTGCTTGCAGTCCTTTCGAGCCAGTGGTCAGCGATCCAATCGCTCCATCAGTGCCACCGCAGCCTGCTCGGACATGATGCATTCAACCCGGTACTGGGCCCGCGTCAGGCCAACGAAGAGTCGGCGCAGTTCGCGCTCGGATACCTGCTCGAAGTCGATTTCCGAGAGCACGACGACCGGCGCGCTCTGGCCCTTGAAGCGGTAGATGGTGTCGGCCAGCAATGTGCCCTCGGTCCACAGGGCATTGCCCGATCGGTCGTAACGGCCGGTGGGCTTGCGCAGCACCATGCCCGCTATCGAATCCTGCTTCAACACCTCCGAGCGCTGTTGGCCGGCAAAAGTCAGCAGCGCGATGTCTTCTGCGGCGATGCCGTCCTGCTGCAGGCGCTGCAGGCACGCCTCGACAGCAGTGATCAGGCTCAGCTTGCCCGGTGCATAGGTCGAGAAGCCGGACGCTTCGCCCTGGTAGGCCGAGCGGGCCTGCACCGGCTCGCTCAGCAGGCGCAGCTGATTGATCGTCTCGACCACCGCCCGTGGGCTGCGGAAGTTGTCGTGGCAACGGATGGTGACGGCTTCCGGCAGTTGGAAGCTGTCGCGCTCGTACAGGCTTTGCTGGGAGTCGCCCAACAGGTAGACCCTGCCTTCAGGCTTCAGCAGGTTCAGCAGCGTCTGAATCCATTCGGGCGCAAAGTCCTGGGTTTCGTCGATGACGAGCAGGTCCCAGCGGGGTGGTGCATTGGCGGCCTGTTGCGCCCAGCGTGCGGCCAGCTCGTCAAAGATGCCGGGTGCGTCGAACCGGGGTTCGAAAGCGGTCTTTCTGGCCTCGCTGGCACAAAGCTCGTGAAACGAGCCGACCTCGGTGGTGCTGGGCGCTATGCGAGCCATGTGGTCGGCGAGCGGCCGGTTGAAGCACACGTAGGCGCTGCGCTGCCGCCGCAGATGCGCATCGGTCAGCAGTTGAATGGCCAGTTGCGTCTTGCCGGAGCCTGCCGTGGCATCAACGACGAAGACACCGCCGGCATGCGCCACCTTGGGCACCCAGGTCGCCAGGCCGGACGACAGCGCCGTGGACATGGTGCGCAGTTGCCCGATGTGGGTGGCGACATCGGGCACGACCTCCAGCGTCTGGCCCAGAAAGCCAAGAATGCGCTCACGGTCGTCCTCATCCAGCGGCGAAGCATCGGCATTGGCGCTGCGGATGTGGTGCGGCAGGTCTTGCAGGTCTTCTGCATCCACCACGCGATCGGCCGGAAAGGCGAGGACGGACGACATCACGTTGTGATCGGGCAGCACCAGCATGGTGGTGACTATGCAGTGCTCGAGGCCCGCTTCGCGCAAGCGGGATCGCAGGCCCGCGTACAGGCGCCGCACCTGCTGGCCCACATCCTTGGTGCGCGCGATTCTGCCGGCGCCGTAGTGCTTGCCGAGCGCCGTGCCGGCCTCGATGACCGGGCCTGCCTTAATCTCCAGCAGCACGATGTGTCCATTGGGGGCGACCACGGCCACGTCGATCTCGCCATGGAGCTGCCGGCCGTCGAAGACCGTCGACCAGTCCACGCTGTGGAACACATCGAAGCCGTCAGGAAGGCCGGCTTCGAGCAGTTGCAGCACATCATGTTCGCGCTGCAGGCCGCGTGTCACGGGCCGAGTCAGTGGAGCAGAAGGGTGCAGTACGGCCATGGGGTCAAACGGTGGTGGGGCGACAGTGCGTGGCTATTTTTCGTGGCGTCTGCTCGGGCTGTGGGGGCATCCGGCGCCGCTGCCCGTGGCACCGCACCATCGGCATTTGTTCGCGCCGCTGCCATGGCGGTGCTTTCTGGTGGGGCTGTGGGGGCAACCTGAACCGTAGCCGGTGCCGTTGCAGAATTCGCAGCGCTTCTCGTCACCAAAGTGCTCGTGCTTTCTGGTCGGGCTGTGCGGGCAACCGGCGCCAAAGCCGGTCGAGTTGCAGTATCGGCACTTGCTCATGCGGGGTCTCCTCGGTAAGCGTGGGGCATCAGGCTTCGAAGCCGAAGTTCAGGAAGACGAAACCCTGTCCGCTCCGCTTGATGGTGAAATCATCGTCTGTTCCCACCATGCCGGCCTCGCGCGCCATCTGGACGATCTGCTGATCGGTCGCTGCCGAGACGTCAGCGGCGACGAAGACAAGGCTTTCGCCGCTGATGCCGTCCCATACCCAGCACTGGTGCAGCGCATCGACGCCGCCGATGCTGACCTGGCGCTGCGACTTGATGTGCGTGTCCGCATCTTGCGGAACGGCGGCGAATGGGTTGCTCTTTTCAGTCATTGGTGGTGTAGCTCCCTGACTGGTGTCACGCATCCGCGCTGCTGACAAAGCGCGCGGCCTGCAAGGGTCCGTCCTCTTCCCATCGGTAGGCAACCAGTGGGCCGTTGTTGCCCGCGCTGTAGTCCACACAGGCCGCCATGGGGTGGAGCGGCGCGGGGGTGCCGCTCATCCAGTAATGGCCAAAGAACAGGGGCTTCTCGGGCGCGAAGTGCGGCAGCACGTCGGCCGGGACGGGGGTGTCAGGCAACGCCGCCTGTGAAGCCGCGTCGGGCATCAGGCCCAGGTCGCGGTAGCTCTGCATCCCCGCCAGCCACCAGCGCACGCGCACGTGGTGGCGCAGGTGGCCGTCCTTGTCCCGAAAGCTGTGGCCATCGGGCAAGGGCAGCTCGATGCCCTTGAGCAGCGTTTCGACAGCATGGAAAGCGGGGCTGCCGTCGCGGCTGGCCTGCAGCACGGCGGCGTCGGTCAGTTGATGGTCGGGCGTGAGCAATGGGCGCAGGGCTTGCATGTGGCCGTCGTGCCAGCAGGCATGCACCACCCGCAGGCCCGGCAGATCGAGCCACAGCGGGAGGGTCTTGAACCAGTCCACGATCTCGGCGTGGCGTGCCGGCTGGTCCTGCAGCTCGGTCAAGAAGGCCTGGTGCTGGTCACGGTTTTTTTCGCCCTTCGGCCCGCTGCGCGGACGCAAATACTCGTCCGGCCTGTCAGGGTCGGGCGTGTGCCAGGCGATCGCATTGAACTCGTGGTTGCCCATGATGGCGCGTGCAGACCCAGCATCGACCATGCGGCGCACGATGTCCAGGGTTTCCAGCTGGTGTGGGCCGCGATCGATGAAGTCACCGACAAAGACGACGCTGGCGTCGGGGTGGCGGTAGGCGCCCTGGCGCTGTTCGTAGCCCAGCTTGCGAAGCAAGGCCCTGAGCTTGCCGGCCTGGCCGTGGATGTCGCCGATGATGTGGAGGGTCATGTTCCTGATGGGGTGATGCGGGCGCTGTCGTGCGCGGTGGCCGATGCTATTCGACCTCGACGACCCGGACGCGCTTCTTGCGCCGGGGGTATGGACCGGGAACATGAGCGCCATCGGGGTGCAGCGCCGTGATCCGGTCGAACCCCAGGGTCACGAACTCGGAGTGATCGCGCACCACATGGAATTCGGCTCCGTCAGGAATCACACCCGTTGCCCGGGCTTTCTCGACGAGCTGGGCGTCGGTCCAACCGGCGACGTCGGTGGCCATGAACTCCAGCATGCCCATGGGGCTTGCTTTGCGCGCCCACTGGAGCCGGCAGTCCACACCGTCGATGTGCAGCAGGCGATGCTGGGTCACAAGTCGGTCGAGCTCGAGCGGTCGAAACCTGGCGAGCTTCTTCCGGGATGCGACCCACGCGGGGTTTTTCTGCATGTCGAACTCAAACCGGCGTCCCAGAGCCCAGCCGTCCTCGGCAACGGCACGAAAGCCGCGCCGAAGGAAATGGGGCTTCAGATCGTCTGGATGGAACCAGGTGGTGAGGCACTTGCGCAGTTCAACGGCGAATTCCTCGGCGCTCTTGCAGTGCTGCACACGCACCACCAAGTCTTCGGCTTCGGGCTCGCATTCGCGATAAACGCCCCAGTTGCGCACGAAACCGATGGGGTCGTGGTAGTCCAGCCAGTCCACGTAGGCATGAAAAAGATCGTCCTCGGTCTTGAAGTGTCCCGGCGGGCAGGGCTGCTTACGCAGGTCGGTGAACAACCAAGGGGTTCTTCGCGTGAGCTTCCTTTTTCTCATGTCTGATCTGATGTCGCTTCTCAAAACGGCATGCGCCGCGGTCCGTGTGTGCCGGTAGGGCATGGCGATATCCGGCACGCGGCGCTGTAAGTGCCATGCGGCAGGCCCACGCCAACCGATCCCATTTCAAGGTGGTGCCAGCTACCGAGCACTTCCTGGGTTCAAGAGACGGAGCCGGAGGTCCCATCCCCGACGCACCCACCAATTGTCCGAATGGTTGCGACATAAGGTGTCGTACCAGACAGGTTCAAGGCCATCTGTCGCATGGCTGCCATCACGCTGATGCCGCGCCTGCTGGCGCAAGCAAGATGGATCGATGAGAACCGCAAGCATTGAATCTGACGCGTTGCCGTCAACCACCCCGTGATAACCACCTGCGCCGAGACACTCCGTCACACGCCCACCCAAGCAGCGCTGTCCTCCTTCATCTGGTCGGTTTCTGGAGCTGGTGCGCGATCAGGTTGGGCGAGCCGCGCCCACCGCCATTGTTGAGGGGGGCATAGCGGACTATTGCCGTTCTGGCGTAATGGGCCCCTGGACAGGGACCGCAAGCGTTGAAAGTCGTCGTCAGCCGCGCGCCACCGGCAGCCCGGGCGTGCGGCTCCATTCGCTCCAGCTGCCGGCGTACAGGGCGGGCGGCGGGTAGCCGGCGAGTTCCATGGCGATCAGGTTGGGCACGGCGCTGACGCCGCTGCCGCAGTGGTGCACCACGCCGGTGGCATCGCGGCCGGCGAGCAACTGGTCGAACTCGGCTTTCAGTTGCGCGCGCGGTTTGAAGCGACCGTCCGGTCCCAGGTTGTCGGCGAAGGGGCGGTTCAGTGCGCCGGGGATGTGGCCGGCGATGGCGTCCAGAGGCTCGACCTCGCCACGGTAGCGCGGGGCGCCGCGGGCATCGATCAGGGTTTGCGTGGGGCGGCCGAGCTGCTGCGCCACCTCGTCGGTCAGCACCAGCCGGCGCAGGGCAGGCTTCAGTTCAAAGCTGCCGCGCGGACGCTGGGGCGCGGGGCCGGATTCGAGCGCGCCACCGGCGGCTTCCCAGGCTTGCAGGCCGCCGTCGAGCACGGCCACGGCGTCATGGCCGGCCCATTTCAGCATCCACCACAGGCGGCCGCAGTAGTTGGCGCCGCTGCGGTCGTAGACCACGGCCTGCATGCGGTTGTTGAAGCCCAGCGTTTGCAGGGTCTGCGCGAACAACTCTCTTTTTGGGAGCGGGTGGCGGCCGCCGTTGACGGCGTTGGCGGGGTCGTGGGCGCTCAGGTCGCGCTCCAGGTGGGTTTGCACGGCGCCGGCGATGTGCTTGTCGGCAAACATGGCGTCGGCCTGGGCCGGGTCGCCCAACTCCGAGCTGCAGTCGAACACCAGCAGCGGCGCGCCGCTGGCTTGCAGGGCTTTCAGTTCTTCGGCGGTGATGAGGTGGGTGTGGATCATGACGACCATCCTATAGACAGCGGGAGAAGCCGTGCAGCGCGGGGCAAGCGGCCGCGGAGCAGGCCGTTCGGGAATGCCCTGGCCGGGGTTTCCCCGACCACCAGCCTTGTCCCCCTGGGGGGAAGGCGCGCGCAGCGCGACGCAGGGGGGTCAATGTTCTTCCGCGGGTGGGTTGGGCAGCGCGCGGGCGCGCAAGAAGGTGGCGGTGACGCCGCTGGCGATGATGGTGGCCATGCCCAGCCAGCCGATCAGCGGCAGCCGGTCGCCGAACAGCAGCAGGCCGAACAGGGCCGCGAAGATGATGCCCGAATACTGCAGGTTGGCCACCACCATGGTGGCGCCGCGGGTGTAGGCGCGGGTCATCGACAGCTGGCCCAGCGCGGCCAGGATGCCGATGGGCAGCAGCCACAGCGCCTGCGGCGTGTTCAGCGGGTGCATCTCGAAAAACTGCATGCCGATGCCGCCGGCCAGCGTGGCGCCGACCGAGAAGTAGAACACCGTGCGCGCCTCCGGCTCGCCGACGCGGCCGAGCGCGGCGACCTGGATGTAGGCCAGCGCCGACATCAGCCCCGACAGCAGCCCGATCAGGCCGGCGAAGAGCTGGTTTTGCTCCAGCGTGGGGCGCAGCATCATCACCACGCCGGCAAAGCCGGCCATCACCGCCAGCACCAGCGGGCCCTGGCGGCGGATGTCGGCGATGCGGCCCAGCAGCAGCGTGCCGCCGACCAGAAAGGCCGCCACCCACACGCCGCTCATGTAGTTGAGCGTCATGGCCGTGGCCAGCGGCAGGTGGGCGATGGCGTAGAACCAGGCGGCCAGCGCGCTGACCCCGACCAGGTTGCGCCACACGTGCATCATGGGCACGGTGGTGCGCAGGCCGACGCCGCGCGAGCGGCACAGCGCCCCCATGAAGACGATGCCGATGGCGCCGCGGTAGCAGACGATCTCCAGCGGGCTGAAGTAGGGCGAGGCGTACTTGATGCACACGCTCATCAGCGCGAAGAACAGCGAGGCGGCGATCATCCAGGCGGCTTGCATGGCGCGCGATTATGAATCAAGCTGACCCAGGGCGACCGGCTACACTGCCGACATCGCTAGAAAAATAATAGCTACAAGCGTTGATGCAGCGGGCGCTTGGGAGGTGGGTCGAATGGGGTTCCGGGTGCCGCAGACGCCCTTCGCGCGGCCACCAGCGGCGTCCCCCTTGCGCAGCAGAGGGGGCTGAGGCCCGCGGCTCCAGAGCTGCCTGCGCAGGTCTGGACGGGCCGAAGAGCCGCCGCCTGCAGGCGGCGAGCACGTGGCGCCGTCAGGCGCTCAGGGGGGTGGCCCCCATTTTTTTGCGGTACCACTCGTGGAAGTGCTGCATGCCGTCTTCCATCGGGCTCTGGTAGGGGCCGACCTCGTTGTCGCCGCGCAGCATCAGGGCCTTGCGACCGGCGTCCATGCGCTCGGCGATCTCGTCGTCCTCGATGGCGGTCTCCATGTAGGCGGCGCGCTGTGCCTCGACGAACTCGCGCTCGAAGGCGACGATGTCCTCCGGGTAGTAGAACTCGACCACGTTCATCGTCTTGTCGACGCTGATCGGGTGCAGCGTGCTGACGGTGAGCACCTGCGGGTACCACTCGACCATGATGTGCGGGTAGTAGGTCAGCCAGATGGCGCCGCGCGTGGGCATCTCGCCGCCCTGGTAGTTCAGCAGCACCTCGTGCCACTTCTTGTAGATGTCGGAGCCGGGCTGGCCGAAGGTGGGCGCCACGCCCACCGTCTGCACCGAGTATTCGCGGCCGAACTGCCACTGCAGGTCGTCGCAGGTGACGAAGTTGCCCAGGCCGGGGTGGAAGGGGCCGACGTGGTAGTCCTCCAGATAGACCTCGATGAAGGTCTTCCAGTTGTAGTTGCACTCGTGCATCTCGACGTGGTCGAGCGCGTAGCCCTCGAACGACAGGTTGTGCGCCTCGGTCATGCCGGCCAGGTCAGCGGCGATGTCGCGGCCGTTGTCCTCGAACAGCAGGCCGTTCCACTCGCGCAGCTTGTAGTTGTTCAGGTTCAGGCAGGGGTCGTGCTTGAAGTGCGGTGCGCCCAGCAGCTCGCCCTGGGGCGAATAGGTCCAGCGGTGCAGCGGGCACACGATGTGGCCGCCGGCGTGGCTCTTGCCCTCGGTCTGCAGCGAGCCGCGGCCCTTGAGCATCACCGCCTGGCGGTGGCGGCAGACGTTGGAGATCAACTCCACGCCGCCCTGCGGGTTGCGCACCAGCGCGCGGCCCTCGCCCTCCTGCGGCAGGGCGAAATAGTCGCCGGGCTGGGGCACGGCCAGCGCATGCCCGACGTAGCGCGGACCTGGCTCGAAGATGAGCTTCAACTCGCGCTCGAACAGCGCCTGGTCGAAATAGGACTGGACGGGAAGTTGACTTGCCGCCTGCTGTAATTGAAGACTTAAATCAGACATGGGGTTCCGACCTTTAAGACTCCCCCTATGAAGGGGCAGGAAGTAAGCGCTTTGGCATCCGAGGATATTGGGCGCGCGAGGTCCGAGGCGGCCAGCGCCAGGGAAACCCTCAATTTTATCCGGATGCGGGTGTTTGCGGGGCTTTTCAAGCCCGTTGGCGCCAGCGTGTACCGTGCCCATGGCCCCCGATGTGGCGGGGGCGCACCTAAAATAGAGTGTTTTGTCCGCCATGTCCCGAAAAACCCCCGCCCGCCCCGCCGCGCCCGCCAGCTATGGCGATGCCGTGCAGCAGCTCGAACAGTTGGTGGCCGGCCTCGAATCCGGCCAGCTGCCGCTGGAGGAGTTGCTGGGCCAGTACCAGCGCGGCACCGAGCTGCTGCGCTACTGCCGCGACCGCCTGCAGGCGGTGGAAGAGCAGGTCAAGCTGCTGGACGAGAGCGGCGCCATCCAGCCGTGGACGCCGGAATGAACGGGATGGATGTGAGCGCCCAGGCCTTGCACGCCGTGGATTTCGCCGCCTGGATGGCGGCGCAGCAGGCGCGCGTCGAGCGTGCGCTGTCCGACTGGGTGCCGGCGGATGCGCCGGCCGGCCTGGGCGAGGCCATGCGCTACGCCGTGCTGGACGGCGGCAAGCGCCTGCGCCCGTTGCTGGTGCTGGCCGCCGCCGCGGCCGTGCATGGCCAAAGCGAGGCCGCGCTGCGCGCCGCCTGCGCTGCCGAACTGATCCACGCCTATTCGCTGGTGCACGACGACATGCCCTGCATGGACAACGACGTGCTGCGCCGCGGCAAGCCCACGGTGCACGTGCGGTTCGGCCAGGCGCCCGCGTTGCTGGCCGGCGATGCGCTGCAGGCGCTGGCCTTCGAATTGCTCACGCCCGAAGGCGCCGCCGTGCCGGCCGCCATGCAGGCCGCGCTGTGCCGCCTGCTGGCGCGCGCCGCCGGCGCGGGCGGCATGGCGGGCGGCCAGGCCATCGACCTGGCCAGCGTCGGCCAGCCGCTGACCGAGCCTGAATTGCGCGCCATGCACCGCCTGAAGACCGGCGCGCTGCTGCAGGCCTGCGTGGCGATGGGCGCTGCCTGCGGGGCCGACGTGCCCGCTGGCGCGCGCGCCGCCCTCGACGACTATGGCGCCGCCATCGGCCTGGCGTTCCAGGTGGTGGACGACATCCTCGACGTCACCGCCGATTCCGCCGCCCTGGGCAAGACCGCCGGCAAGGACGCCGCCGCCGACAAACCCACCTACGTCTCGCTGCTGGGGCTGGACGCATCGCAGGCGCTGGCCGACGAGCTGCGCGCCCAGGCCCACGCCGCGCTGGGCGCCAGCGGCCTGCCCGACACGGCGCGCCTGCGCGCCCTGGCCGACCTGGTGGTGCAACGAAAAAACTGACATGTCTTCCACGAACCTTCTCGAATCCCTGCACGACCCGTCCGGGCTGCGCCGCCTGCCGCGCGCGCAGCTCAAGGCCCTGGCCGACGAGCTGCGCGAATGCGTGCTGCAGAACGTGGCCAAGACCGGCGGCCACCTCAGCTCCAACCTCGGCACGGTGGAGTTGACCATCGCGCTGCACTACGTTTTCAACACGCCCGACGACCGCCTGGTGTGGGACGTCGGCCACCAGACCTACCCGCACAAGATCCTCACCGGCCGGCGCGAGCGCATGCCCACGCTGCGCCAGCTGGGCGGCATCTCGGGCTTTCCGCGCCGCGACGAGAGCGAATACGACACCTTCGGCACCGCGCACTCGTCCACCAGCATCTCGGCCGCGCTGGGCATGGCCCTGGCCGCGCGGCAGAAGGGCGAGGACCGCAAGGCGATCGCCGTCATCGGCGACGGTGCCATGACCGCCGGCATGGCCTTCGAGGCGCTGAACAACGCCGGCGTGGAGCGCGACGCGCGCCTGCTGGTGGTGCTGAACGACAACGACATGAGCATCAGCCCGCCGGTGGGCGCGCTCAACCGCTACCTGGCGCAGCTGATGAGCGGCAACTTCTACGCCGCCGCCAAGAACGTGGGCAAGACCGTGCTGGGGCCGGTGCCGCCGCTGCTGGAGCTGGCCAAGCGCCTGGAGCAGGGCGCCAAGGGCATGGTGGTGCCGGCCACGCTGTTCGAGAAGTTCGGCTTCAACTACATCGGCCCCATCGACGGGCACGACCTGGATTCGCTGATTCCCACGCTGGAGAACATCCGCGACCGCATGGCGCGGCAGGAAGGCCCGCAGTTCCTGCACGTGGTCACCAGGAAGGGCCAGGGCTACAAGCTGGCCGAGGCCGACCCGATCGCCTACCACGGCCCCGGCAAGTTCGACCCGGCGGTGGGCCTGGTCAAGCCCGCCACGCCGCCCAAGCCCACCTTCACCCAGGTGTTCGGCCAGTGGCTGTGCGACATGGCCGAGCAGGACCAGCGCCTGGTCGGCATCACGCCCGCCATGCGCGAGGGCTCGGGCATGGTGGAGTTCCACCAGCGCTTTCCCGACCGCTACTACGACGTCGGCATCGCCGAGCAGCACGCCGTCACCTTTGCCGCCGGCCTGGCCTGCGAGGGGTTGAAGCCGGTGGTGGCGATCTACTCCACCTTCTTGCAGCGCGCCTACGACCAGCTGATCCACGACGTGGCGATCCAGAAGCTGCCGGTGGTGTTGGCACTCGACCGCGCCGGCCTGGTGGGCGCCGACGGCGCCACCCACGCCGGCAACTACGACATCGCCTACCTGCGCTGCATCCCGCACGTCAGCCTGGCCTGCCCGGCCGACGAGCGCGAATGCCGCCAGCTGCTCAGCACCGCCTTCGCGCAGGACCATGCGGTGGCCGTGCGCTACCCGCGCGGCGCCGGGGTCGGCGTGACGCCGTTGCCAGACCTGGCGCCGCTGCCCTTCGGCAAGGGCGAGCTGCGCCGCCAGGGCCAGCGCATCGCCATCCTGGCCTTCGGCACGCTGCTGTACCCGGGACTGCAGGCGGCCGAGCGCCTGGGTGCCACGGTGGTCAACATGCGCTGGGTCAAGCCGCTGGATGTTGGGCTGTTGCTGCAGGTGGCCGCCGGCCACGAGGCGCTGGTCACGCTGGAAGAGGGCGCCGTGATGGGCGGCGCCGGCAGCGCCGTGGCCGAGGCGCTGGCCGCGGCCGGCGTGGTCAAGCCGCTGCTGCAGCTGGGCCTGCCGGACGAGTTCATCGAGCACGGCGACCCGGCGCGGCTGCTGGCCCTGCAGGGGCTGGACGCGGCGGGCATCGAGGCGGCGGTGCGCCGGCGCTTCGGCGAGCTGGCCCCGGTGGCCTCGCCGGCGCTGAAGATCGTGGCCTGAGCCGGGGGCCTGCCGCCGACCCCCGAGCTTCGGTGGGCAGGTGAATCCCTAGGCGTGGGGCGGCTCACCGCCCGTTACACTTGCCGGTTTCTCAATGCCAACTAAGGAGTCATCGCTCATGGATCGTCGTTCCCTCATCAAGCGTGCCGGCATCGCCGGCGTGCTGGCCGCCGGCGCGGCCCCCGCCGTGCACGCGCAGGCCGCCGTGCGCTGGCGCATGGCCGCCAGCTTTCCGAAATCGCTGGACACGATCTTCGGCAGCGGCGAGAAGTTCGCCCAGACCGTGAAGGAGCTGTCGGGCGGCAAGTTCGAGGTCTCGGTGCATCCCGCCGGCGAGCTGATGCCCGCCTTCGGCGTGGTCGATGCGCTGGAGAAGGACACCATCGAGATGGCGCTGTCCGCCGCCTATTACTTCACCGGCAAGGACCCCGTGTTTGCCTTCAGCTGTGCCGTGCCCTTCGGCCCCACCACGCTGCAGCTGGCGTCGTGGAAGGACCACGGCAACGGCCGCAAGCTGCTCAACGACTTCTTCGCCAAGTACAACTTCCAGACCCTGAGCGCCGGCAACACCACCACCCAGATGGGCGGCTGGTACCGCAAGGAGATCAAGTCGCCGGCCGACCTGAAGGGCCTGAAGATGCGCCTGGGCGGCGGCGTCTTCGGCGAGACCATGGCCAAGCTCGGCGTGGTGTCGCAGAACATGCCGGCCGGCGACGTGTACCAGGCGCTGGAAAAGGGCACGCTGGACGCGGTCGAGTTCGTCGGCCCCTACGACGACGAGAAGCTGGGCTTCAACAAGGTGGCGCCCTACTACTACTACCCCGGCTGGTGGGAAGGCAGCGCCGACCTGGAGTTCTTCATTAACAACAAGGCCTTCAACAAGCTGTCGGCTGAGAACAAGGCC
>JAEXBL010000388.1 GCA_023394015.1 Pseudomonadota bacterium
GTGCACCAGTGGATCAAGAAGGCGGTGCTGCTGTCGTTCCGCTTGAGCGACAACACCCCCATGGGCGCAGGCGACCTGGGCTTCTACGACAAGGTGCAGCCCAAGTTCGCCAAGGCCGACAACGAGATGATGCGCGCAGCCGGCGTGCGCATCGTGCCGCCAGCGGTGGCGCGGCGCGGCAGCTTTCTGGGCCGCGGCGTGGTGCTGATGCCCAGCTACGTCAACATCGGCGCCTACGTGGACGAAGGCACCATGGTCGACACCTGGGCCACCGTGGGCAGTTGCGCCCAGGTCGGCAAGCATGTGCACCTGTCGGGCGGCGTCGGCCTGGGTGGCGTGCTGGAGCCGCTGCAGGCCAACCCCACCATTATCGAGGACCACTGCTTCATCGGCGCCCGCTCCGAGGTGGTCGAGGGCGTGATCGTCGAGGAGAACTCGGTGCTCGGCATGGGCGTGTACCTGGGCCAGAGCACGCCCATCTTCAACCGCGAGACGGGCGAGATCAGCTACGGCCGCGTGCCCTCGGGCAGCGTGGTGGTGGCCGGCAACCTGCCCAAGACCGCCGCCAACGGCCAGCCCTACAGCCTGTACTGCGCCGTCATCGTGAAGACGGTGGACGCGCAGACGCGCGCCAAGACCAGCATCAACGACCTGTTGCGCCCCTGAGCAGCACCCCTCACAGCCCATCACCCCGGCCCACCCCCACAGCGCAGGCCGCTCTCGAAACCCCAGCAACCTCGTTCATCGCCATGGCCATTTCGACACCCGAACCGCACAACATGATGGAGCGCATCCTGCACCTGATGGCCGAGAAGAAGGCGTCGGACGTGTACCTGTCGGCCCATGCGCCGGCCACCATCAAGATCAACGGCGTGCACATGCCGCTGAACAACCAGGACCTGCCGCCGGAGGCGGTGATGAACCTGCTGATCGACGTGGTGCCGCCCAACCGCATCGAGGAGCTGAAGGAAACCGGCGAGCTGAACATGGCCATCCCCATGTACGGCGTGGGCAACTTCCGCCTCTCGGCCATGCGCCAGCGCGGCAGCTACGCGGCGGTGGTGCGCTACATCAGCCACGAGATTCCGCCGCTGGACACGCTCAACCTGCCGTCCATCCTGAAGCGCCTGGTGCTCGAGAAGCGCGGCCTGATCCTGATGGTGGGCGCCACCGGCGCCGGCAAGTCGACAACGCTGGCCTCGATGCTGGACCACCGCAACCAGCACATGCGCGGCCACATCCTGACCATCGAGGACCCGATCGAATACGTGTTCAGCAACCGCCTGTCGCTGATCAACCAGCGCGAGGTGGGCAGCGACACCGCCAGCCTGCAGATCGGCCTGAAGAACGCGCTGCGCCAGGCGCCCGACGTGATCATGATCGGCGAGATCCGCGCCCGCGAGACCATGTCGGCCGCCATCGCCTACGCCCAATCGGGCCACCTGTGCCTGGCCACGCTGCACGCCAACAACAGCTACCAGGCGCTGCACCGCGTGCTCAGCTTCTACCCGGTGGAGGTGCGGCCCACGCTGCTGGGCGACTTGTCGTCGGCGCTCAAGTCCATCGTCTCGCAGCGCCTGCTGCGCACCGTGGACGGCCTGCGCACCCCCGCCGTCGAGGTGATGCTGAACACCAAGCTGGTGGCCGAGCTGATCGAAAAGAGCGACTTCTCCGGCGTCAAGGAAGCCATGGACAACTCCATGGCCGAAGGCTCGCAGACCTTCGAGCAGGACCTGGCGCGCCTGATCACCGAAGGTCGCATCGACCGCCAGGAAGGCCTGGCCCACGCCGATTCGCCCACCAACCTGCTGTGGCGCCTGCAGAACGAGCAGGGTCGCCCCTCGGCCAACAAGCCGCAGCAGGAGGAGCGCCCCAGCGACGAGCCCTCGTTCACCGACATCACCCTGGACGTGCGCCCCAGCGGCTACGGCACCACCGGCTTCGGCAAGACGGGCTTTGGCCCCACCGGCTACCGCGACTCCGGCTTCACGGACTCGGGCTTCACCGACTCCAAGCTGGGCCGCTTCGAAGACTCGCGCATCGGCGGCGCCTGAATTTCCGGTTTCGGCGTCGGGCGTTCGGCGTGGGGCGTGCGCCCGCGCGCGGCGCGCCCTTGCGCCCCACCCGCTCAACGCCGAACGCCCCACGCTGAACCCCAAAACGAATGTCTGCCACGCGCCAACTCGCCGAGCAACTCATCGCCCGGCCCTCCGTCACGCCGCACGACGCCGGCTGCCTCGACCTCATCGCCGAGCGGCTGGCACCGCTGGGCTTCGTCCACGAATTCATCGACAGCGGCCCGGCCGACTTCCGCGTCCGCAACCTGTGGTCGAAGCGACGTGCCGTGCCAGCCCGGCCAGGGCCAGCCGCCCTCAAGACCCTGGTGTTCGCCGGCCACACCGACGTCGTGCCCACCGGCCCGCTGGCGCAGTGGACCAGCGATCCCTTCACCCCCACCGAGCGCGACGGCAGGCTCTACGGCCGCGGCGCCAGCGACATGAAGACCTCGATCGCCGCCTTCGTGGTCGCCGTCGAGGAACTGCTGGCCCAGCGGCCCGAGCTGCCGCTGAACATCGCCTTTCTCCTCACCAGCGACGAGGAAGGCCCCGCGCTGGACGGCACCGTGGTCGTCTGCGAGCGGCTGCAGGCGCGCGGCGAGGTGCTGGACTGGTGCATCGTCGGCGAACCCACCGCCGTCACCCGCACCGGCGACATGATCAAGAACGGTCGCCGCGGCTCGCTGTCGGGCCGGCTCACGGTGCGCGGCATCCAGGGCCACATCGCCTACCCGCACCTGGCGCGCAACCCCATCCACGAGCTGGCACCGGCGCTGGCCGAACTGGCCGCCATGCAGTGGGACGCAGGCAACGACTACTTTCCGCCCACCAGCTGGCAGGTGAGCAACATCCACGGCGGCACCGGCGCCAGCAACATCATTCCCGGCGAGGTGGTGGTCGACTTCAACTTCCGCTTCTGCACCGAATCCACGCCCGAATCACTGCAGGCGCGGCTCGAAGCCGTGCTTCAAAAACATGGCCTGGACTACGCCCTCGCCTGGACCCTGGGCGGCCTGCCCTTTCTGACGCCGCCCGGCAGCCTGGTGGCGGCGGTGCAGGCCGCCATCCGCGCCGAGACCGGGCTGGAGCCCGAGCTTTCCACCACCGGCGGCACCAGCGACGGCCGCTTCATCGCCCGGATCTGCCCGCAGGTGGTCGAGCTGGGTCCGCCCAACGCCAGCATCCACAAGATCGACGAGCACATCGCCCTGGCCGACATCGAGCCGCTCAAGGCCATCTACCGGCGGGTGCTGGAGAACCTGGCCGCGGCATGAGACCAGGCACCGTTCGATTCGAGCACCGCAGCCTCGCCTTGTCCTGCGGCGCCCTGCGCACATGATCACGCTGCAAGACCTCATCCTGCGCCGCGGCGCCAAGGTGCTGCTCGACGGCGCCAGCGTCACCATCCATCCGGGCGAAAAGGTCGCGCTGGTGGGGCGCAACGGCGCGGGCAAGTCGACCCTGTTCGCGCTGCTGAACGGCTCGATTCACGAGGATGGCGGCGACTTCGCCATGCCGACCGGCTGGCGCATCGGCCAGGTGGCGCAGCACATGCCGGAGACCGCCGAGGCGGCCACCGATTTCGTGCTGGCAGGCGATGAACGCTTGTCTGAGCTGCGCGAGCACCTCTTAAAAGCAGAGCAGTCGGGCGACGGCATGGCCATCGCCCAGGCACACAGCGACCTGGCCGATGCGGGCGCCCACGATGCCCGCGCGCGCGCCGAGGCGCTGGTCCTGGGGCTGGGCTTTAGGCCCGACCAGTTGATGCAGCCAGTCAACAGCTTCTCGGGCGGCTGGCGCATGCGCCTGCAGCTGGCGCGCGCGCTGATGGCGCGGAGCGTCCTGCTGCTGCTGGACGAACCGTCCAACCACCTCGACCTGGACGCGCTGGTGTGGCTGGAAGGCTGGCTGCAGCGCTACCCCGGCACGCTGATCGTGATCAGCCACGACCGCGAATTTCTCGACGCCGTGACGCGGGTGACGCTGCACATCGAACACCAGAAGCTGACGCGCTACGGCGGCAACTACAGCGCCTTCGAGGAGCTGCGCGCGCAGCAGCTGACGCTGCAGCAGGCGGCGTATGCCAAGCAGCAGGAGAAGATCGCCCACCTGCAGAAGTTCATCGACCGCTTCAAGGCCAAGGCCACCAAGGCCCGGCAGGCGCAAAGCCGGGTCAAGGCGCTGGAGCGCATGGAGCGCATCGCGCCGGTGCTGGCCGATGCGGAGTTCCAGTTCGCCTTCAAGGAACCGGCCAGCCTGCCCAACCCGATGCTGGCGATCCGCGACGCGGTGTTCGGCTACCGCGCGGAGATGGCTGCAAAGAACGAAGCTGCAGACGCCGATGGATCGGGCGCTGCAGGCCAGCTTGATGCATTGCCAGCGCTGAGCGACTACGCCACCACCGCCGCGCTGCAGGCACAGCTGGCGGCGCGCGGCGAGCTGCCACCCGAGCCCCAGCCCGGCGACCGCGTCATCCTGCGCGGGGTCACGCGCACCGTGCTGGCCGGCCAGCGCATCGGCATCCTGGGCGCCAACGGCCAGGGCAAGTCCACGCTGGTGAAGACCATCGCGCGCACGCTGCCGCTGCTGGGCGGGCAGATCACCGAGGGCAAGGGGCTGGCCATCGGCTACTTCGCGCAGCAGGAACTGGACGTGCTGCACGCCGGCAGCACGCCGCTGGAGCACATGGTGCGACTGGCGCGCGAGACCGGGCGCGAGCACACTGATGAGGCACGCGAGCAGCAGTTGCGCAACTTCCTCGGCAGCTTCAGCTTTCCGGGCGAGATGGTGATGCAGCCGGTGGGCCAGTTCAGCGGCGGCGAAAAGGCGCGCCTGGTGCTGGCCATGATCGTGTGGCAGCGCCCCAACCTGCTGCTGCTGGACGAGCCGACCAACCACCTCGATCTGACCACGCGCGAGGCGCTGGCCGTGGCGCTGAACGAATTCGAGGGCACGGTGATGCTGGTCAGCCACGACCGCGCCCTGCTGCGCAGCGTGTGCGACGAGTTCTGGCTGGTCGGCCGCGGGCGCGTGGAACCCTTCGACGGCGACCTGGACGACTACCAGCGCTACCTGCTCGAAGAAGCCCGGCGCCTGCGCGAGCTGGCAGCGGCCGACAGCGCTGCCGATTCAGCAGCGCCCAGCGCCCAGCCGGCGGGCGCTGCCGCCGACAAGCCCGCACAACCTGCGATCAACCCCGCCGAGCAGCGCCGGCTGGAGGCGCAGCGCCGCCAGCAGCGGGCCGAGAAGACCAAACCGCTCAAGCGCGCGCTGAGCCAGGCCGAGCAGCGCATGCAGGCCCTGGGCGACGAGCAGGCCGCGCTGGAGCAGCGCCTGGCCACGCCGCTGCCGCCCGCCGACATCGCCGAGGCCGGCCGCCGCCTGAAGGCCGTGGGCGACGAGATCGCGGCGCTGGAAGACGAATGGCTGCGCCTGTCGGGCGAGATCGAGGCCATCGAGCAGGCTGCATAAGCCGCTTCAGCGGCCCGGCGCGGTCGCTGTAGGCCAAGGCCGCGACTTGCGCCGCGCCAGGCGGCGCGGCCACCTTCCGGCGTTAAAGTGGCCGCTGTCATCCATCACCTTGGGAAGGGTTTCTTCATGGACATCATCGTCACCATCCTCGTCGGCTTTGTCGTGGGCCTGATCGCACGCGCCATCATGCCGGGCAACCAGAGCATGGGCTTCATCATGACCACCATTCTGGGCATCGTGGGCGCGCTGGTCGCGGGCCTCACGATGCAGGCACTGGGCTACTCGGGCGCCGTCGGCTGGATCTCGTCGGTGATCGGGGCAATCGCCGTGCTGTGGCTCTACGGCCTGGTCACCAAAAAGGGCTGAGCCGCACGCCGCACGCCGTTCACGAACACCGCAGCAGGCCGGCCAGCACAGCCGGCCTTTTTTATCGCGCCGCGCCCTGCCCTTCGAACCAGCGCGCCACCAGCGCGCGCTCGGCATCGGTCATCTGCGTGGCATTCGACAGCGGCATGATCTTGCTGACCGCCACCTGCTGGTAGATCTGCTGCGCGTGCTGCTCCACCAGCGCCTGCGAATCCAGGCGCAGGTTCTTCATCTGCACCGCCTCGCCATGGCAGGAGACGCAGCGCTGCTCGATCACCGGCGCGATCTGCGCGTAGTCCACCTGGGCCGGCAGCGCGGCGGCGGCCCCAGCCGGAGCTGGCGCCGGCCGCATCCAGGCGATCATGGCCAGCAGCACCAGCACGCCGGCGGCGGCAAACGGCCAGGGGTTGCGGGCCCGCCCCAACAGCCAGCCGTGGCGCTGTACGAAGAACTGGCGGATCAGCGCGCCAGCCAGCATCAGCAGAAACAACACCAGCCAGCGCTGCGGGTGCGTGTAGAGAAAGCTGTAGTGGTTGCTGAGCATGGCGATCAGCACCGGCAGCGTGAAGTAGGTGTTGTGCACGCTGCGCTGCTTGCCGCGCTGGCCGTGGATGGCCAGCGCGCCGGCGTCGTAGGGCTGGCCCGAGGTCATGGCCGCCACCACCTTGCGCTGGCCGGGGATGATCCAGAAGAACACGTTGGCGCTCATGGCCGTGGCCAGCATGGCGCCCACGATCAGGAACGCCGCGCGGCCCGAGAACAGCTGCGTCGCCCCCCAGCAGGCCAGCGCCACGATGACGATCAGCAGGCCGGCCACGATGCGCTCGCCGTTTGGCCTGAAGCCGAACACGCGGCAGATCGCGTCGTACACCAGCCAGAACACCGCCAGGAAAGCCACCGCCACGGCGCCGGCCAGCAGGGGCGACCAGTCCAGCACCTGCTTGTCGATCAGGAAGGCGTTGGCGTTCCACAGGTAGAGCAGCGCAAACAGCGCAAAGCCCGACAGCCAGGTGGAATAGCTTTCCCAGTAGAACCAGTGCAGCTTGCTATCGATGCCGCCCTTGGGCGCCACCATGTACTTCTGCGGGTTGTAGAAACCGCCGCCGTGCACCGCCCACATGGCGCCGTCCACGCCCTTGGCCTTCAGGTCGTCGGCGGTGGGCGCCAGCAGGTTGTTGTCGAGAAAGACGAAGTAGAAGGACGAGCCGATCCAGGCAATGGCCACGATCACGTGCAGCCAGCGCAGCAGCAGGTTGGCCCAGTCGAGCAGATACGCTTCCATGTGAGGAATCCTTTGTCACCGGCTCGCCACCGCGGGCGCTGCAAGCCATCGATCAGGTGACCGCGCATCGGGCAGGTGCCGTGCTGCAACAGCACGCGGCCCGCCCCTGGGCACCGCTGCGATCGCCCAAAATTGTATACAAAACTGTGTGCAACAACCAGTCGGTCGCCCTGCGGTTAACCCCAAGTCCGGGCGCACCCGCAGGAGCTTGGCCCCGGCCCTGGCCATGGCACGCGCAAATAGGTGAAAATAGCGGGTTTTCCGCCAACCATCTACAGCTTCGCTTCACGCGAATTCACGCAAAGGACCACACCATGGGCAACAAGATCGTCACCGAAGCCATGCGCAAAGCCACCCCGCCGCTGCCCGGCGCGCCCCGCCTGAAGCAAGGCGGTGGCCAGCGCAGCAGCCAGGAGCGCGGCACGCACACGCGCAGCAAGAAGAACCCCGGCAAGCGCCCGCACCAGGGTTGATGGCCCGGGCGCGGCGCCCGCCGCGCCGGCCTGGCCGACATGGCGCCTTCAAGGCGCCATTTTTGCGGTTCGCAGCCAAGCGCTGGGCTGCAGGCCAAGTGCTGACTGAGCGTCAAGCGGCGCCGGGCGCCAGCCCCAGTTGCAGCAGTTGCGCCACCACCGACACCGCCACCACCGCCGGCTGCTTGCCGGTGATGGTCGGCAGGCCCACCGGGCAGGTGACGGCCGTCAACTCGTCTTCGGTGAAGCCGCGCGCCAGCAGCCGGCGCCGAAACACGGCCCACTTGGTGCGGCTGCCGATCAGGCCGATGTAGGGCAGATCGCCCCGCGCCCGCTGGCGCGCCAGGCAGGCGGCAACGATGAGCAGGTCCTCGGCGTGGCTGAAGCTCATCACCAGCACCACGCTGCCGGGCGCCAGCTCGGCCACCGCCGCCTGCACCGGGTCGGAGTGCTCGCACACCACGTGGGGCGGCACGTCGGGCGGAAACACCTCGTCGCGGCTGTCGATCCAGCGCACGGCAAAGGGCAGATCGGCCAGCAGGCGCACGATGGCACGCCCCACGTGGCCGCCGCCGAACAGGGCCAGGGGCGTGGCCGCCGGCGCCAGGCGGGCGCGCAGCGCCTCGACATCCGCGGCATCGACGCGCTGGTAATGCAGCTCCACCATGCCGCCGCAGCACTGCCCCAGGCTGGGCCCCAGCGGATAGCGGCGGGTTTCATCGGGCACCGGCGCGCCACGCGCCAGCAGCTGGCGGGCGTGGGCCAGGGCCTCGAACTCCAGCCGGCCGCCGCCAATCGAGCCCAGCTCGACCGCGCCGCACACCGCCAGCCAGGCGCCCGCCTCGCGCGGCACCGAGCCCTGGGTGCGCGCCACCGTGACCAGCACGGCCGGCGCCTGTGCCAGATGCTGCAAAAGCTGGAGAAAGTCGCGCACGCCGCCAACGCAGTGGATGGGCAGTGGATCACCGCCGAAAGGCCAGCCGGCCGGAGCAGGCAGTATGCCCCCGCGGGGCCCGTCCGTCCCTGCCCTGCGGGCTCAGGAGCCGCGGTAGGTGCTGTGGCTCCAGGGGCTGCACAGCAGCGGCACGTGGTAGTGCTGCTCGGCATGGGCGATGCCGAAGTCCAGGTTCACCACGCTCAGAAACGGCGGCTCGGGCAGGTCCACGCCGCGGGCGCGAAAGTAGCCCGCCACGTCGAAAGCCAGCCGGTAGGTGCCGGGCCTGAGCTTGTCGTCGTCCAGCAGCAAGCCGTCCGGGTTGCGCCCGTCGCTGTTCAGCGTGAAGCGCTTGAGCAGCGTGGCGACCTCGCCATGCGTCTCGTACAGGGCCACCGCCATGCCGGCCGCGGGGGTGCCGTGCATGGTGTCCAGAACATGCGTGCTCAGTCCCATTAGGGTTCTCCTTGAGTGATTGTGCACAAAAGTGTATACAATTTTTGCGTGCAATGTCTATGATGCGGCCTCATGGAAGCCTCCAGCACCGACACCATCGTCCACGCGCTCACCCGCGCCATTGTTGAGCACCGGCTGCAGCCCGCCACCAAGCTGGGCGAGCAGGCGCTGGCGGATCACTTTGGCGTGTCGCGCACCCTGGTGCGGCAGGCGCTCAACCAGCTGTCGCAAAAGCGGCTGGTGACGCTGGAGCCGGCGCGCGGCGCCTTCGTGGCCAGCCCCTCGGCCGACGAGGCGCGCCAGGTGTTCGCCGTGCGCCGCATGCTGGAGGTGGAACTCACGCGCGCCTTCGTGCGCGCCGCCACGCCAGCGCACATCGACGCGCTGCGCGCGCACGTGGCCGAGGAGCAGGCGGCGCTCAAGCGCGGCGACGTGGCCGACCGCACCGAGCTGCTGGGCGACTTCCACGTGCGCATGGCCGAGTTGATCGGCAACCAGGTCCTGGCCGAGGTGCTGAGCGATCTGCTGGCGCGCTGCGCCATCGCCACGCTGATGTACCAGAGCAGCAGCGCCGCCCACGACTCGGCGGCCGAGCACGCCGAGCTGGTCGAGTGCTTTGCCACCGGCAACGTGACCCAGGCGGTGAAGCTGATGCGCGCCCACCTGGACCACGTGGAGGCCGGCCTGAACCTCGACCAGCCCATGCCCACGCACGACCTGAAATCCGCCCTGGCGCTGGTCTGACCCGCGCCGCAACCCGCCCTTCAAGCCCATGACACCCGCCATCTACGACAGCACCGCCCCCTACCCGCGCGACCTGGCCGGCTACGGCCGCGAGGTGCCGCACGCGCGCTGGCCGGGCGGCGCGCGCATCGCCGTGCAGTTCGTCCTCAATGTCGAGGAAGGCGGCGAGAACCACGTGCTGCACGGCGACGCCGGCAGCGAGCAGTTCCTCTCCGAGCTGTTCAACCCGGCCGCCTACCCGGCGCGCCACATGAGCATGGACGGCATCTACGAATACGGCTCGCGCGCCGGCGTGTGGCGCATCCTGCGCGAGTTCGACGCGCTTGGCTGGCCGCTGACGGTGTTCGGCGTCGCCAGCGCCCTGGCCCGCTACCCCGAGATGGTCAAGGTGTTCCAGCAGCGCGGCGACGAGATCGCCTGCCACGGCCTGAAGTGGATCCACTACCAGGCCATCGACGAGGCCACCGAGCGCGCCCACATGGCCGAGGCGCTGGACACCATGGAGCGGCTGATGGGCGAGCGCCCGCTGGGCTGGTACACCGGCCGCGACAGCCCCAACACGCGCCGCCTGGTGGTGGATGACGGCCGCCTGCTCTACGACAGCGACTACTACGGCGACGACCTGCCGCTGTGGATGAAGGTGCGCAGGACCGACGGCAGCGTGGCGACGCACCTGGTGCTGCCCTACACGCTGGACTGCAACGACATGCGCTTTGCCCTGCCGCAGGGCTACAGCCACGCCGAGCCCTTCTTCCAGTACATGAGGGACAGCTTTGACGCCCTGTACGCAGAGGGCGATCCGAAGGGCCTGGACCGCCCCAAGATGCTGAGCATCGGCATGCACAGCCGCCTGCTCGGCCGCCCGGGCCGCATCACGGCGCTGCAGCGCTTCATGGACCACGTGGCCGCGCATCCCGACGTGTGGGTGTGCCGCCGCATCGACATCGCGCGCCACTGGATGGCGACCCACCCTTATCAGGACTGAAATGAAACACGACCTCGCTGCGCTCGATGACTGGCGCTGGCGCGCCATGACAAATGGCCAAGGCGCCGCGCCTGACGCTGCCTTTTGTCATTGGTCATGCGCTCGTCAGAGCGCGGTCATTCGTCATGCGTTTGATGCCCTGCGCGTGGCGCACAGTGCCATGGATAACTGACATGAGCTACACCCTGGACCAACTCAACGCCGCCCCGCTGCCCGAGGCGGAGCAGATGCTCAACGGCCTGTACGAGCACACGCCCTGGATCGCCGCCGAGGCGCTCAAGGCACGCCCGTTCAAGTCGCTGGCGCAGCTCAAGCACGCCATGGCGCAGGTGCTGGCGGGCGCCACGCGCGAGCAGCAGCTGGCGCTGATCCGCGCCCACCCCGAACTGGCCGGCAAGGCCATGGTGGCCAGGACGCTCACCGCGGAATCCACCCACGAGCAGGGCAAGGCCGGCCTGACCGACTGCACGCCCGACGAGTTCGCCCGCATCCAGCAGCTCAACGCCGACTACAACGCCAGGTTCGGCTTTCCCTTCATCCTGGCCGTGCGCGGCCCGCGCGGCGACGGCCTGAGCAAGGCGCAGATCATCGACACCTTCTCGCGGCGCCTGGCCAACCACCCCGACTTCGAGCTGGCCGAGGCGCTGCGCAACATCCACCGCATCGCCGAGATCCGCCTGGCCGACAAGTTCGGCGCCGAGCCCCTGCTCGGCCAGCAGGTGTGGGACTGGCACGAGCAGCTCGCGCAGCACAGCGACCCCGGCTTTGCCAAGGCCGGCCAGCTCACCGTCACCTACCTCACCGAAGCCCACCGCGCCTGCGCCGCCTTCATCCGCCAGACCATGCTGGACGCGGGCTTCGACGACGCCCACATCGACGCCGTGGGCAACGTGGTCGGCCGCTACCGGGCCGACGCGGCGGCGCAGAATCCCAAGACACTGATGACGGGCAGCCACTACGACACCGTGCGCAACGGCGGCAAATACGACGGCCGGCTGGGCATCTTCGTGCCCATCGCCTGCGTGCAGGCGCTGCACCGCGCGGGCCGGCGCCTGCCGTTCGACCTGGAGGTGATCGGCTTCGCCGAAGAGGAAGGCCAGCGCTACAAGGCCACCTTTCTCGGCTCGGGCGCGCTGATCGGCCAGTTCGACCCGGCCTGGCTGGAGCAGCCCGACGCCGATGGCATCACCATGCGCCAGGCGATGCAGCAGGCTGGCCTGGACATCGAGGGCATCGCGCAGATCAAACGCGACCCGGCGCAGTACCTCGGCTTCATCGAGGTCCACATCGAGCAGGGCCCGGTGCTGAACGAGCTGAACCTGCCGCTGGGCGTGGTCAGCTCCATCAACGGCAGCCTGCGCCTGGTGGGCGAGTTCATCGGCCAGGCCAGCCACGCCGGCACCACGCCGATGGACCGCCGGCGCGACGCCGCCTGCGCCGCGGCCGAGCTGGCGCTGTTCATCGAGCAGCGCGCGGCGCAGGATGGCGATTCGGTCGCCACCATGGGCCAGCTGCAGGTGCCCGACGGCTCGATCAACGTGGTGCCCGGCCGCTGCCGCTTCTCGCTCGACCTGCGCGCGCCCAACGACGCCCAGCGCGACGCGCTGGCCGCCGACGTGCTGCAACAGGTGCAGCAGATCAGCGAACGACGCGGCCTGGCCTTCCGGCTGGAGGAAACCCTGCGCGCCAGCGCCGCGCCCAGCGATCCCGCCTGGCAGCAGCGCTGGGAGCGCGCGGTCGAGTCGCTCGGCCTGCCGGTGTTCCGCCTGCCCAGCGGCGCCGGCCACGACGCCATGAAG
The DNA here is from genome assembly GCA_023394015.1 of Pseudomonadota bacterium. Classification (GTDB taxonomy): domain Bacteria; phylum Pseudomonadota; class Gammaproteobacteria; order Burkholderiales; family Burkholderiaceae_C; genus Ottowia. The sequence goes on from JAEXBL010000388.1 coordinate 12,568, forward strand.
CTGCACGAGGCCATGCCCCAGGCCATGCTGTTCGTGCGCGGCGAGAACGCCGGCATCAGCCACAACCCGCTCGAATCGACCCACGCCGACGACATGGAGCTGGCCGTGCGCGCCATGCAGCGCCTGCTGGACGACCTGGCGCTGGAACAACACTGAACAGCCGGACGCGAAAGACGCAAAGGATTCGCGAAAGACGCAAAAGCAGACCTTGTTGATTTTTTTCGCGTTCTTCGCGTGATCTTCGCGCCCTTCGCGTCCGATTTGTTTGTAAGCGCCTCAAGACCATGAATCCATCCACCTACCCCGCCCTCGACGCCTGGATCGACCAGCACTTCGACGAAGAAGTGGCCTTTTTGCAGCAACTGGTGCGCGTGCCCACCGACACGCCGCCGGGCAACAATGCGCCGCATGCCGAGCGCACGGCCGAGCTGATCGCCGCCTGGGGCTTCGACGCCGAGCGCCACCCCGTGCCGGCGGATGAAGTGCAGGCCTACGG
>JAEXBL010000432.1 GCA_023394015.1 Pseudomonadota bacterium
GGCTACCCGGTGCGCCTGCATTGGCCGTCGTCCTTCGTCAGTGCGCCGTGGCCGCCGTCTCGCCAGCGCCAACTTTCATGCCTGGGCTGTTGCAGGCAGTAGCCCAACCCATCCCCAAGGGACTTCCCGTCAACTGTTTTCTGCAGACAGCAGCCGTTGATCATGCACGCATCTTCTTCTCCTGCTGATCACGCCTGGGCGTGACCGCTTCTGGACTGCCGACATCGCGATGGACAAGGACAGAACAGACTGCCTTTCCCCAATCGGCCTTGTTCGGCACGCACGTGCCGGGGCCATGCGACTAACCGCTCCGGCTGGCCTCAATCATTCATCGGCGCGGCCGGGGCGCGGGGATCAGCCGCGACACCCTTCATGGTCGGCCATCAGGTTAGCCAGGCTCTCAGCCGGTCGGTCTGACCTGTTTTGCCTATCGCTCGTGCGCAGTCATTTTCCGTATCGATTCCTGGTGATTCCGTCAGGCCGCCGCTTGCTCGGCCACTTCACCCCACTGGCGCCACGCCTCGGGGTTGTACGCTTCGCCCTTGGCCAGCACCGCCCACAACTGACGCGCGTGCTTGTTGGCGATCGCCACCAGCGTCTTGTGGTAGCCCACTCGAGCGTTCAGGCTCACGATCCACTGCTGCAGCCGGGTGAGCGTGTCAGGCGCGGTACGGGCCTTGCGCAAGGTGGCCGCGAGCACGCTCCTTGCGCCTTGCACCAGCAAGGTTCGCAGATAATCGTCACCGCGTCGGGTGATGCGCCCGAGCTTCGGCTTGCCGCCGCTGGAATACTGGCTCGGTGTGAGCCCCAGCCAGGCGGCGAACTGACGGCCGTTGTGGAACTGGGTGGCGTCACCCACGCTGGCGCTCACCGCATCGGCGGTGAGCAGGCCAACACCGGGCAGCTCACGCGCACGGCGGGCAGCCGCATCGTTGGCGTGCTGGGCGGCAATCTGCCGGTCGCACTCGGCGATCCGAAGGTCGAGCGCGTCCAGTTGGTCACGCACGTTCTGGATCAGGAGGCGAATCGGGGCGGGTTGTGCGGTGTCGAATTCGTGCTCGGCGAGCCAGCGCCGCAAACGGGTCGCACCCGTTTCGACCACCATGCCGAACTCGGCCAACAGTCCGCGAATCCGGTTCAGCAATGCGGTCCGCTCCTCGATCCAACCCAGGCGCAGGCTGTGCCAGGCCAGCCGCTGCTGCTGGGCTTCGGTCTTGACCGGAATGAAGCGCATGCCTGGCGCGTGCAGCGCGGCCACGATCGCTGCTGCGTCGGCGCGGTCGTTCTTGACCGCCTGGCGTTTGCGATAAGCCCGCACGAACTCGGCCGCCATCAGGCGCGGCTCCAGCCCCAGGGCGGCCATCGTGCGTCCCCAGCAATGCGCCCCGCCGCACGCTTCCATCGCCACCACAGTGCCCTGCGGCAAGGTTGCCAGCCAGGCCAGGAAGCCGGCGCGGTTGAACTCGCGCGTCTCGACCACGCGCCCCGCACCATCAGCCACGCAGGCCACAAACACGTTCTTTGCCAGATCCACCCCGATCGTCGTAGCATTCATTTGGACTTCCCCTTTCACCGACTCAGATTGAACTTCTGCAATTCAATCTTGGCACTTCGATGCCGGGCCGAACAGGCCAGCGGCGGAAGTGGGAAGTCTCTTTGTAGTCTGTCAGGCGTTGCGATCAGGTCGGGGAACTCATCACCCATCGCCTCGCATCTTCAACATCCTGCTCGGTGATGCCGAGCTGCTGCAACTTGTCGCGGACGGCCTGTGCGCGCTGGACGCGCACCGGCGTCAGCACGATTCGGCCGTTCTCGACGACCACATCGAAGTACTCGGCAGCGTCCACTGCCGACACGACGGCCTTGGGCAAGGTGATCTGGTTCTTCGAGGTCAATTTGGCAAGCATGGCAACCTCCAGGAAATCGTGAATTCACGGAAACCTTGCTTCCTTTCTTCAGCGACTGCAAGCGGCCGTGTGCGGCAACCTTGCGGCCATTGCCACACGGCCACAAAACGGACAGGGGCGCATCACATTGGTCACGCGGCAGCCCAGATCTCAACTTTCCTGGATATTTCCCCAAGCGCCATTTAAGATGGTCATCTCGGATGACCTACTGGAGCACCCCATGCAGACCGTCAGCGTCGCCCAGGCCAAAGCCCACCTGAGCGCCTTGCTCGATGCCGTGCAGGCCGGAGAAGAGATCATCATCACCCGGCGCGGCCAAGCCGTGGCCCGCCTGCAAGCCGAACAACCGGCCAAACCCGATTTCAGCGTCTTCCGCCAATTACGCGGCGCCTGGAAAGAAGGCATGCGCATCGACCGTGACGCACTCCACGAGCGCGACTGAGCACATGGCCGAACGCGCTTTTCTCGACACCAACATCGCGGTGTACCTGCTGGCCGACACCCCGGCCAAGGCTGAACGGGCCGAGGCGCTGCTCACCGCCCGGCCCTGCATCAGCACGCAGGTGGTCAATGAATTCATCAACGTCTGCACGCGCAAGCTTGGCCTCGACCGCGCTGCCGCCCACGCCAGCGCCCGCTCCCTGATGGCGCATTGCGAGGTCGTGCCGGTTTCCGCCAGCACCGTGGGCGAAGCCATGCGGCTGGGCGAACGATACGGCTTTTCCCATTGGGACTGCCTGATTCTGGCTGCCGCGCAACTCGCGGGCTGCA
>JAEXBL010000099.1 GCA_023394015.1 Pseudomonadota bacterium
TGTCAGGGCTGCGCTCATCGCTCCGGTTCATCGTGATGGTCTTTGCCCCCTCTCCCGCGCGCGGGAGAGGGCTGGGGTGAGGGTGAGGCTCAATTCCTCACCGGCTTGCCGGTAGCCAGCATGCCCATGATGCGTTCGTGCGTCTTGGGATGGCCCAGCAGCGAAGTGAAGGCCTGCCGCTCCAGCGTCATCAGGTAGTCCTCGTCGACCAGCGTGCCGGGATCGACGTCGCCGCCGGTCACCACGTGAGCGATCTTCAGGGCGATGTCGAAGTCGTGCTGGCTGATGAAGCCGCCGTCGCGCATGTTCACCAGCTGGCCGGTGATGGTGGCCTTGCCGTCGCGGCCGGCGACGGGGAACAGGCGCTTCATCGGCGGGCGGTAGCCGCCCTCGTACATGGCCTTAGCCTGCTGGATCGCCACATAAAGCAGCTCGTCCTTGTGCGGCACCACCACGTCGTCCCACAGCAGGTAGCCGAGCCGGCGCGATTCGAGCGCGCTGGTGCCGACCTTGGCCATGGCGGCGGCGGTGAAGCCTTCGGTGAGGAAGGGCAGCAGGTCCTTGCCGGTGCTGGCCTCGGCGTTCTCGGCCGCGCGGCGGGCGATGTAGGCCAGCCCGCCCGCGCCGGGCACCAGGCCGACGCCGACCTCGACCAGGCCGATGTAGCTTTCCATGATGGCGACGCGGCGGGCACAGTGCACCGCCATTTCGCAACCGCCGCCCAGCGCCAGGCCGCGGATGGCGGCCACGGTGGGCACGTTGGCGTAGCGCAGGCGCAGCATCAGCTCCTGCAGCTCTTTCTCCATCGAGTCGACCAGGCCCACGCCGCCAGCCACGTAGCCGGGCAGCATGGCCTGCAGGTCGGCGCCGACGCTGAACGGGTCAGCGCCGGGCCAGATGACCAGGCCCTTGTACTGGCTCTCGGCGATGTTCAGGGCTTCCATCAGGCCCTCGCCGGCGTCGGGGCTGATGGCGCGCATCTTGGTCTTGAGCGTGGCGATCACCACGTCGTCCAGGCCGTGCTCCTGCAGCGTCCAGACGCGGATGGCGTCGGTTTCCAGCAGCGTCTGGCCGGCCGTGGCCGGGCGCGGGCCCGCTTCGCCCAGCAACAGCTCGGGGAACAGTTGGCGCTGGTACACCGGCAACTGGCGGCGCGGCTGGAACTGGCCCGTGCTCGGGTTCCACGATCCCTGCTCGGTGTGCACGCCGCCGGCCTCGGCCACCGGGCCCTTGAACACCCAGTCGGGCAGCGGCTGCTTGCTCAGCGCCTTGCCGGCGTCGATGTCGTCCTGCACCATTTGCGCGACCTCCAGCCAGCCTGCCTGCTGCCACAGCTCGAATGGGCCCTGCTTCATGCCGAAGCCCCAGCGCATGGCCTGGTCGACGTCGCGCGCGGTCTCGGCGATGCTGGCCAAGTGCACGGCGGCGTAGTGGAAGCCGTTGCGCAGGATCGCCCACAGGAACTGGCCTTGCGGGCCTTCGCTGTTTTTCAGCAGCTTCAGGCGCTCGGCGGCGGGCTTTTTCAGCATGCGGCCGTAGACCTCGTTGGCCTTCTCGCCGCTGGGCACGTACTCATCGGCCTCCAGGTCGAAGCGCAGGATGTCGCGGCCCTGCTTCTTGTAGAAGCCGGCCTTGGCTTTCTGGCCCAGGCGGCCGGTCTCGATCAGCTTTTGCAGCACCGGCGGCGTGGCGAAGCTGCCGTAGAACGAGTCGCTGGCTTCGTCCAGGTTGTCCTGCAGCGTCTTGATGACGTGGCCCACGGTGTCCAGCCCCACCACGTCGATGGTGCGGAAGGTGCCGCTTGAGGCACGGCCCAGGCGCTTGCCGGTCAGGTCGTCGACCACGTCGAAGGTGAGGCCGTACTTCTCGACCTCCTTCATCGTCGTCAGCATGCCGGCGATGCCGATACGGTTGGCGATGAAGTTGGGCGTGTCCTTGGCGCGCACCACGCCCTTGCCGAGCACGGTGGTGACGAAGGCTTCGAGCTGGTCCAGCACCTGGGCCTCTGTGGTCGGCGTGCCGATCAGCTCCAGCAGGTGCATGTAGCGCGGCGGGTTGAAGAAGTGGATGCCGCAAAAGCGCGGGCGCAGCGCCTCGGGCAGCGCCTCGCTCAGTTTCGTGATCGACAGGCCCGAGGTGTTGCTGGCCAGCAGCGCCTGCTTGCCGACGTGGGGCGCGATCTTGTGGTAGAGGTCGCTCTTCCAGTCCATGCGCTCGGCGATAGCCTCGATGACCAGGTCGCAGCCCTTGAGCTTTTTCAGGTCGTCGTCGTAGTTGGCGACCTCGATCAGCGCCGCATCGGCCACGTTGGCCAGCGGCGCGGGCTTGAGTTTCTTCAGGTTGTCGATGGCCTTGAGCACGATGCCGTTCTTCGGCCCTTCCTTGGCGGGCAGGTCGAACAGGACCACCGGCACCTTGCAGTTGACGAGGTGGGCGGCGATCTGCGCGCCCATCACGCCCGCGCCGAGCACGGCGACTTTCTTCACATTGAATCGGGACACTTCAGTCCTTTCGGAGGTTCGTTGGGCTCGCGGCCTGTGGACGGCAGCGGGCATGGTCGGGGGTGCCGCGGCGCGGCTTGGCCGCGGCGCTGGCGCCGTCCCTTGAGGGAAGACCGCTCGCGAAGCAGAGGGGGCGCGCGGTGGGGGTCAAGGCACTCGAATCCAGGTCTGCGTGCGGCCAAACGGCCCGATGGAGCCACGCACCAGCAGCTTGGCGCCGCCCTCGGTGGGCGTCAGACGCAAGGCGTAATCGCTGCCTTTTTCGGGGTCGAGAATGCGGCCGCCCTCCCACACGTCCTTGCCCTCGGCCTTCTTGCCGCCGCGGATGATTTCCATGCCCACCAGCGGCTGGCCCTTGCGGTCGTCGGTGCAGCGGTCGCACACGGCGCCCGGCTTGGCGTCGGGCGCCAGGCCTTTCTCGATGCGGCCGCTGAGCACGCCGTTGACCTCGGTGATGACGATGCGCGCCTTGGGCTGCCTGGTCTCGTCGTCGATGCTGTGCCAGGTGCCCAGTGGCGTCATCTGGGCCTGGGCCAGGCCGGCGCCGGCCATCACCACCAGTGCTGCGGGCAGCGTCTTGATCAGCTTGTTCATGCCAGGGCCTCTTCGGTGTCGAGCAGGTTGGCCACGCCCGAGCGCGCGGTGCGCATCAGGCTGACGGTCTCAGGGAACAGGCGCGCGAAGTAAAAGCGCGCCGTCTGCAGCTTGGCGGTGTAGAAGGGGTCGGTGTTGCCCTCGGCCTGCTTCTTCAGCGCCACGCTGGCCATGCGGGCGAAGAAGTAGCCGAACACCAGGTGCCCGGCCACGCGCAGGTAGTCCACGCTGGCGCCGCCCACCTCGTCGGCGTTGACGAAGCCCTTGAAGCCGATCTCGGTGGTGAACTTCGTCATCTGGTCGGCCAGGTAGGCCAGCGGGTTGATGAACTCGGCCATCTTCTCGTTCACACCTTCCTCGGCGATCAGGGCTTCGATCTGCTTGCCGAACTTGCGCAGCGTGGCGCCCTGGTTCTGCAGGATCTTGCGGCCCAGCAGGTCGAGCGACTGCACGGTGTTGGTGCCCTCGTAGATCATGTTGATGCGCGCGTCGCGCACGAACTGCTCGGCCCCGGTCTCGTGGATGTAGCCATGGCCGCCGAACACCTGCATGCAGTGGTTGGTGGCGGCAAAGCCGTTGTCGGTGAGAAAGGCCTTGACGATGGGCGTGAGCAGGGCCAGCAGCTCGTCGGACTCCTTGCGCACCTTCTCGTCGGGGTGGTGCAGGGCCTTTTCGGCCACCATGGCGCCGTACATGGTCATGGCGCGGCCGCCTTCGGCATAGGCCTTGGCGGTGAGCAGCATCTTGCGCACGTCGGGGTGCACGATGATCGGGTCGGCCGGCTTGTCCTTGGCCTTGGTGCCGGAGAGGCTGCGCATTTGCAGGCGCTCCTTGGCGTAGACCAGGGCGTTCTGGTAGGCGGCCTCGGTCAGGCCCAGCGACTGGTTGCCCACGCCCAGGCGGGCGGTGTTCATCATCACGAACATGGCCTGCAGGCCCTTGTGCGGCTCGCCCACCAGGGTGCCGACGGCGCCGTCGAGCGCCAGCTCGGCGGTGGCGTTGCCGTGGATGCCCATCTTGTTCTCCAGCCGCTGGCAGTAGATGGGGTTGCGCTCGCCCAGCGAGCCATCGGCGTTGACCAGGTACTTGGGCACCACGAACAGGCTGATGCCCTTGCTGCCCTTGGGCGCGTCAGGCAGGCGGGCCAGCACCAGGTGCAGGATGTTGGGCGCCATGTCGTGCTCGCCGGCGCTGATGAAGATCTTGGTGCCGGTGAGCTTGTAGCTGCCGTCGGCCTGCGGCTCGGCGCGGGTGGTCAGCAGGCCCAGGTCGGTGCCGCAGTGCGGCTCGGTCAGGCACATGGTGCCGGTCCATTCGCCGCTGGTCAGCTTGGGCAGGTAGGTTTTCTTCTGCTCGTCGGTGCCGTGCGCGTGCAGCGCCTCGTAGGCGCCGTGCGACAGGCCGGGGTACATGGTCCAGGCCTGGTTGGCGCTGTTGAGCATCTCGTAGAAGCACTGGTTGACCACCATCGGCAGGCCCTGGCCGCCGTACTCCGGCTCGCAGGCCAGCGCCGCCCAGCCGCCTTCGACGTACTGCGCATAGGCTTCCTTGAAGCCCTTGGGCGTGGTGACTTCGTGCGTGGCGGTGTCGAGCGTGCAGCCTTCGGCGTCGCCGCTCAGGTTGAGCGGCTGCACCACTTCGGAGGCGAACTTGCCGCCTTCTTCCAGCACGGCGTTCAGCGTGTCGGCGTCGATGTCGGCGTGGCGCGGCAGGGCCTTGAACTCATCGACGACGTTGAGCACCTCGTGCAGGATGAATTGCATGTCGCGCAAGGGTGGGGTGTAGCTGGGCATGGCGGATGGGCGCCTCGAAAAGTCTGAAGAAGATGAAGAAACTTCAGGCGCGGTAGCGCGCCAGAATGTTGTGGAAACCCCGGGTGGCGCGGTCCAGCGCGCCGGGGCGCTGCAGAAAGCGGGCTTCGTAGTGCAGCGCCAGGATCAGGCCGTGGATCTCGAAGGTGACCTGCCGCTCGTCGATGTCGGCCGCCAGGTGGCCCTCGTCGCGCGCCTGGGCCACGGCGCGCTCCATGGCCTGCATCCAGGCATCGACGGCGGCCACCAGCGCATCGCGCACGGGGCCGGGCCGGTCGTCGAACTCCACCGCGCCGCTGATGAAGATGCAGCCCGAATCCAGCTCGGCGCTGGTGAAGTGCATCCAGTGCTCGAACAGCGCGCGCAGGCGCGGCAGGCCGCGCGCCTGGGCCATGGCGGGCTGGAACACCTCGCGCTCGAAACGCGCGTAGTATTCGCGCACCACCGAGATCTGCAGTTCGTCGCGCGAGCCGAAGTGGGCGAACACGCCGGACTTGCTCATGTCCATGGCCTCGGCCAGGGCGCCGATGGACAGGCCCTCCAGCCCCACCTGCGCGGCCATCCGCAGGGCGGCATCGACGATGGCGGCCTTGGTCTGCTGCCCCTTGGGCAGGGCGCGGGCCTTGCGCTGCGAGGTGGCAGCCGGGGCAAAGGGGGAAATCAGGACGCGGGACACGGGCAGTCAAAAAAGAACGATCGTTCGATTTTGACCGACAAAGTCTTGGGCGCCAAGTCCTGACGGCCGCTCAAGATGCAGGGTTTTCCCTAGGTCTTGCCGCCCACCCCACCCGGCGCCCGAAACGCCACCACCCGCTGGCGCTGCGTGCCCAGGCCGTCGATGCCCAGCGTCATCACGTCGCCCGGGCGCAGGTAGCGCGGCGCCGGCTGGCCATCAGGGCCACGCAAGCCCATGCCCACGCCGGGCGGCGTGCCGGTGGTCAGCACATCGCCCGGCGCCAGCGTGATGAAGCGGCTGACGTAGCTGACGAGCTGCGCCACGCCGAACACCATGGTGCGCGTGTGCCCGGTCTGCATGCGCTGGCCGTTCAGGTCCAGCCACAGGCCCAGGCGCTGCGGGTGGGGCACCTCGTCGCGCGTCACCAGCCAGGGGCCGATGGGGCCGAAGGTGTCGCAGCCCTTGCCCTTGTCCCAGGTGCCGCCGCGCTCGAGCTGAAAGGCGCGCTCGCTCAGGTCGTTGACCACGCAGTAGCCGGCCACGTGGGCCAGCGCGTCCCTGCGCGCCACGTGGCGCGCGGTGCGGCCGATGACCACGCCCAGCTCCACCTCCCAGTCGCTCTTCTTCGAGCCGCGCGGCAGCATCACCTCGTCGTCCGGTCCCTGGATGCAGGAGATGGCCTTGGTGAAGATCACCGGCTCCCTGGGCACCGGCAGCCCCGATTCGGCCGCGTGGTCGGCGTAGTTCAGGCCGATGGCGATGAACTTGCCGATACCGGCCACCGGGCAGCCGATGCGCGGCTTGCCGCGCACCGCCGGCAGCAACGCCGGCTTGAGCCGCCGCAGTCGGGCCAGCGCCGTATCGCCCAACTGCGCCGGGCCGATGTCGGGCACCACGGCGGACAAATCGCGCAACTGGCCGTGCTCGTCCAGCAGGCCGGGTTTCTCGCGGCCGGGCGGGCCGTAGCGCAGCAGCTTCATGGGCGGTCCTTTTCAAGCATTCTTCAAGTTTGCAGCGCCCGCCGCGCCTGCGCAAGCCGCCCCTTGGGCTACAGCATCCGGGCGATGCAGGCGTCGAGCTGCTCGGACGGCGCGCGGCGAAAGCCCGAGCGCGCAAAGCGCTGTAGCCGCCCGGCCATGAAGGCCGTGAGCACCGAGGCGGTGAGCTGCGCATCGGCGTCGGGCGTCAGGGTGCCGCCGCCGCTGTCGGCGCCGGGCTCGCCGTCGCGCAGGCACTGGCGCAGCGCGGCCTCCAGCTTGTCGAACAGCTGGTTCATGCGCTGCTGCAGGCGCTCGTGCTCGAACACCCGCGCATCGCCCACCATCACGCGGGTCATGCCGGGGTTCTTCTCGCCGAACTGCAGCACCATGGCGACGATGCGCGCGGCGCGCGCGCGGCCATCGCCTTCGCGCTCGTTGATCTGGTTGATGAGGCCGAACACGCTGCTTTCGATGAAGTCGATCAGCCCCTCGAACATCTGCGCCTTGCTGGCGAAGTGGCGGTACAGCGCCGCCTCGCTCACCCCCAGCCGCGCCGCCAGCGCGGCGGTGGTTACGCGCTCGGCGCCGGGCTGCTCCAGCATCTGCGCCAGCGCCTGCAGAATCTGCACCCGCCGCTCGCCCGGCCGCGGGCGCGTGCGGCCCGCCGCCGCCGGCGCGGCGTCGGTGGGGGCGGCCGGGTCGGAAGAATCCAGGACAG
>JAEXBL010000444.1 GCA_023394015.1 Pseudomonadota bacterium
GCACCAACCCGGCCGGCATCCGCTTCTGATTCGAGAGCTGCCTGCGACCACCAGGCAGGCGCTGGCGGCACACTTTTCTTACGAAGCGCCACCTGCCGGTCGGCGCGCCGCCAGCAGCGCATCGGCAAACGCCTGCCACGCCGCGTCCGGCGTCACGCCGTCGAAGGTGCCCGCACGCGCCTGGTCGGCCACCCACTGCTGCTTGTCGGCGATGGCGCGGGTCATCAGCGGCTCGAAGCCGGCCTCCTGCACCGTGCGCGCGGACTCGCGCATTTCCTCGGCGCGGCGCTGGCCGTGCTGTACCACGCGGCTGAAGAAGTAGGCGCCCTGCCTGGGCCAGTCGATGCCGGGAAAGGTCTCGGCCAGCGTGGGCAGCACGTGCGCCTCCACGCCCCAGGCGCGGGCAGCGCTGTAGCTCTCGATCACCAGCGCCTCCAGCCCCTTGATCATCACGCTGCGGCACATCTTGATGGCGCTGGCCACGCCCAGGCGCTCGCTCACCACCTCGGCGCTCATGCCCCAGGCCGCCAGGCGCTGCGCCAGTTCGGCGGCGCGGGCGCCGCCCAGCAGCATGGGCACGCGGATGCCGTAGGGCGGCACCGAGGTCATCACGCCGGCCTCCACGTAATGCCCGCCGGCGGCCTCGACCAGCGCCGCGCTCTGCTGCTTGATGCCGGGCGAGGCCGAGTTCAGGTCGAGGAACAGCGTGCCCGGCCGCAGGTGGCGCGCCGCCTCCTCGGCCACCGCCCGCGTGTTGGAGGCGGTGACGGCCGAGATCAGCAGCTCGCTCGCCGCGCACAGGCTGGCCGACAAGTCGTGCGCCTGCACGCCGGCCTGCGCGGCATGGGCCCGTTCGGCGGCGCGCGTGTCGGCCCGGTCGAACTTCAGGTCCCAGGCGCCCACCTCGGCCACGCCGGGCTGGCCGCGCAGGCCGGCGCTGAAGATCTTGCCCACTTCACCGTAGCCGATGAGGCCGATGCGCACGGCTTCGCTCATGCCCTGTGTCTCCGCAAAAAAAGAAGGCCCGCGGCGGATGCCGGGGCCCTCGAGTAGAGCACGATCACGCACCGGCAGCGGGCCGGTGCATCGTCGCCACGCTTACTTGATGGCGATCTCCTTCACCTTGCCGCCTTCGACCACGGCGATGCGGCCATTGGCGGTGGTGCCGCCCTTGTCGTCCACGCCGGTGTAGCCGAAGGGGTTGGACTTGGGTGGCAGCGCCTTGAAGGCCTTGTCGAGCTGGGCGCGGATGGCCACCGCGTCAGAGGTGGTGCCAGCCAGCTTCATGGCCTCGGCCAGGGCGTGGATGGCGATGTAGTTCAGCATGGCTTCCGAGCCGGGGTCGCGGCCGGCGTTGAGCTTGCGGTAGCGTTCCACGTAGTCCTTGGCCTCGGGCTTGGGATCGTCCACCACCGGCAGCACGCCGACGGCGCCTTCCAGCGGGCCCAGGCCGCCGGTGATCTTGGCGATCTCGTCGATCTTGGCCTGGTCGATGATCAGAAAGCCCCCCTTGAAGCCCAGCTCGCGCGCCTGCTTGATGACCAGGCCGGTGGGCTCGGAGGCGCCGCCGATGAACATCACGTCGGGCTTGGCCGCCAGCACGCGGCTGACGCCGCTGTAGAAGTCGGTGGCGCGGTTGTAGGACATCAGGTTCTCGGCCACCACCTTGCCGCCGGCGGCCTCCCAGGCCGGCTTGAAGGCCGACACCCAGGCCTTGCCGTAGTCGTGGTCGGCGCTGGCAATGGCCACGTTCTTGCCGTACTTGCTCCTCGCGTGCTCGATGAACGGCTTGATGTAGACCGTGTACTCGGGCGGGATGCGCAGCGTCAGCGGGTTGCCGCGCGCGGTGATCTGCGGCACGCTGGAGTAGCCCAGCAGCAGCACCTTGAGCTGCTCGTTGATGGCCTGCACGGCAAAGATGCCGCCCGAGTGCGGCGTCAGCACCGCCGGCACCTTGTGCTGCTGCACCAGGCGCTGGGTGTTGGTGGCGGTCTCGCTGGGGTTGTACTTGTCGTCCAGCGACACCACTTCCAGCTTCACCTTCGTGCCAGCCACCTCCAGGCCGGCCTCGTTGATTTCCTTCACGGCCATGTCGACCCCGCTGAGCGCGTTCTTGCCGTACTGCGCGGCGCCGCCGCTCAGGGGGCCGGAATAGCCGCTCTTCACGGTCTCCTGCGCCAGCGCGGGCGCGGTGCCCAGCGCGCCCGCGGCCAGCAGGCCCGCGCACAGGCGGATGGTGGTCTTGAACTTCATGCGAACTGTCTCCTTTTGTGGTTCAACGAAAAAACTCTGCGCCCGTGCATCAACGGCTTGGGCAGCGGCGGCGCTCACGCGCCAATGTACGCGCGGCGCACCGCGTCGTTGTTGAGCAGGCTGTCGGGCTCGCCCTCCAGCACGATGCGGCCGTTCTCGATCACGTAGGCGCGGTGGGCGATCTTCAGCGCGGCAAAGGCGTTCTGCTCGGCCAGCAGCACGGTGGTGCCGGCGCGGTTGATGCGCTGGATGACCTCGAAGGTTTGCTTGATGACCAGCGGCGCCAGACCCAGCGAGGGCTCGTCCAGCAGCAGCACCTTGGGCCGGCCCATCATGGCGCGGCCGATGGCCACCATCTGCTGCTGCCCGCCCGACAGCGAGCCGGCCGGGTCGTCCTTCTTCTCGCGCAGGATGGGGAACAGCTCGAACACCTCCTGCAGCCGCTGGCGGTTGCCCTCGTTGTCCTTGCGGTGCACGTAGGCGCCCAGCAACAGGTTCTTCTGCACCGACATGCCCGGGAACAGCTTGCGCCCCTCGGGGCACTGCACCACGCCAGTGTGCACGATCTGCGAGGGCTTGCGCCCGACCAGCTGCTGCCCGTCGTAGGTGATGCTGCCGCTGGCCGCGCGGTGGATGCCGCTCACCGTGAGGAAGATCGAGCTCTTGCCCGCGCCGTTGGCGCCCAGCAGCACCACCAGCTCGCCCTGCTTGGCGTGCAGGCTGACCTTGTCCAGCGCCTGGAAGCTGCCGTAGTACAGCGATACGTTCTCAAGCGTCAGCATGGTCGCTCCCCAGGTAGGCGTCGATGACGGCGGGGTTGGCGCGGATCTCGGCCGGCGTGCCCTCGGCGATCTTCTGGCCGTAGTTCAGCACCATGATCTTGTCGGCCAGGCTCATGATCATGTTCATCTTGTGCTCGATCAGACAGACGGTGATGCCGCTGGCCACGATCTTGCGGATCAGTGCCGCCAGCCCATCCGTCTCGTCGGGGTTGACGCCGCCGGCCGGCTCGTCGAGCAGCAGCAGCTTCGGAGAGGTGGCCAGCGCCAGCGCAAAAGCCACGCGCTTGCGCTCTTCCTGCGAGATGTCGCCGGCCACGCGGTGTTCCAGGTGCGAGGCGCCGACGAAGTCCAGCGCCTCGCGCGCCTTCTCGCGGCAGATGCGCTCTTCCTCGCGCAGTTGGCTGGAGCCGCGCAGCACGTCCAGCAGGCCCGAGCGCGTGCGCAGGCGGTGGCCGACGATCAGGTTGTCGAGCACGCTGGCCATGTCGAACAGGGCCGTGGTCTGGAAGGTGCGCGCCACGCCCAGCCGCGCCACCTGGTCGGGGCGCAGCGAGGTCACGTCCTGCCCCTCCAGCGTGATGGTGCCCGAGGTGGGCTTGTGCACGCCGCTGATGAGGTTGAAGAAGGTCGTCTTGCCGGCGCCGTTGGGGCCGATGATGGCGTTGATCTTGCCGGCCTCGACGGTGGTGGTGACGTCCTGCACCGCCAGCAGGCCGCCGAAGCGCTTGGAGAGGTGATCGATCTTCAGCATGTCAGCGCACCTCCATGCCCTGGCGCGCCTGCTGGCGCGCACGCCAGCCCAGCCAGGTGCCGACGATGCCGTGCGGCACGAAGATCACCAGGATCACCAGCAGCGGCCCGAACACCAGGAAGCGGTATTCCTGCAGGAACTGCAGGTACTGCGTCAGCCACGGCATGGCCAGCGCGCCCAGCAGCGGGCCCAGCACCGTGCCCAGGCCGCCGACGATCATGTGCATGGTCATGTCGAAGGTGTGCTCCACCGCCGCCATGTCGGGGCCGATGAAGCGCACGTAGCCCGCGTACAGCGCCCCGGCGATGCCGGCATAGAACACCGACAGCATGAAGGACAGCGTCTTGTTGCGCATCAGGTTGATGCCCAGCGCCTCGGCCAGCTCCTCGCTGTTGCGGATCGCCATGAAGGTGCGCCCCAGCAGCGAATCGACGATGCGCCGCATGGCCCACACGCCCGCCACCAGGAAGAACAGCGCCAGGTAGTACAGCGACAGCGGCGTGTCGAAGGTGATGAAGCCCAGCGACGGCGCCGGAATGCCCATGATGCCCACCGTGCCGTGCGTCAGGCCCTCCCACTTCTCGATCACCAGGAACATGATGTAGCCCACGCACAGCGTGAAGATCGAGAAGTAGTGGCCGCGCAGGCGCAGCGACAAAATGCCGATGAAGTAGCCCAGCACCGTGGTCACCACCCCGGCCAGCGCAAAGGCCACCCAGTACGGCACCTGGTGGTCGACGGTGAGAATGCCCACCGTGTACGCCCCCACCGCCATGAAGCCGGCGTGCGCCAGGTTGAACTGACCCGTATAGCCGGTGATCAGGTTCAGCCCCAGCGTGGCGATGGCGAAGATGAAGGCCTTGCCCATCACCGTCAGCAGGTAGTCGTTGCCCGCCAGCAGCGGAAAGGCCAGACCGGCGGCGATCAGCAGCCACCAGCCCCATTTCTCAAGCCAGACCATCAGCGTGCCCCCTTGGCAAACAGGCCCTGCGGGCGCACCGAGAGGATCACCACCAGCAGCACGAAAGCGATGATGTCCTTGTAGTCGGTGGAGATGTAGAAGGCGCCAAAGCTCTCTGCAAAGCCGATGATCAGCCCGCCCAGGATGGCACCCGGCACACTGCCCATGCCACCCAGAATGATGATGACGAAGGCCTTGGTGATGACCAGATGCCCCATGGCCGGGAACACCAGGTTGATGGGCGCGTAGAGCGTGGCCGCCACGGCCGCGAGCACGCCCGAGATGGCGAACGTCAGCATCGCCACCCGATTGGCATCGATGCCGACGAGCGAGGCGCCATCGCGGTTCTGCGCCATGGCGATGATGGTCGAGCCGATCACCGTGCGGGTCAGGAACAGGTGCAGCACCACCA
>JAEXBL010000458.1 GCA_023394015.1 Pseudomonadota bacterium
CGGGCTGGCGCCGGGCATGTTGGCCGACACCGAGATCATCGGAAAATCCACCTGCGGCAGCGGCGCCACCGGCAACTGCCGGTAGGCCAGCATGCCGGCCAGCACGCAGGCCAGGCACAGCAGCGTAGTGGCTACCGGCCGCATGATGAACAGGCCCAGCCATTTCATGGCGCGGCCTCTTGGGCGGCGGGCCGGTTACGGCCGAAGCGGCGCGCCAGGCGGTCGAACATCAGGTAGATGACGGGCGTGGTGAACAACGTCAGCACCTGCGACAGCAGCAGCCCGCCCACCATCACCAGGCCCAGCGGCTGGCGTAGCTCGGCGCCGGTGCCGGACGACAGCATCAGCGGCAGCGCGCCGAACAGCGCGGCCAGCGTGGTCATCAGGATCGGACGGAAGCGCAGCAGCGCCGCCTCATGGATGGCCGCCAGTGGGGTCAGGCCGCGCTTGCGCTCGGCGTCCAGCGCGAAGTCGATCATCATGATGGCCTTTTTCTTCACGATGCCGATCAGCAGGATGATGCCGATGATCCCGAACATGTCGAGCTCGGTGCCGCTGATGAGCAGCGCCAGCAGCGCCCCGACCCCGGCCGACGGCAGGGTCGACAGGATGGTGATGGGATGGATGTAGCTTTCGTACAGCACGCCCAGCACGATGTACATGGTGACCACCGCGGCCAGGATCAGCCACAGCGTGCTCGACAGCGAATTCTGGAACGCCAGCGCCGCGCCCTGGAAGCGCGTCTCGACGCCGGTGGGCATGCCGATGTCGGCCTCGGCCGCGGTAATGGCCTCGACCGCGCCGGACAGCGAGGCGCCCGGCGCCAGGTTGAACGACACCGTCACCATGGGGAACTGGTCCAGCCGGTTCACGGCCAGCACCGTGCGCCCTTCGGTGATGCGCGCCACCGACGACAGCGGCACCTGCCCGCCCGAGGCGGTGGGCACGCGGATCTGCCCCAGCGAGGACGGCGTCGTCTGGAACTGCGGCTGCACTTCCAGCACCACGCGGTACTGGTTGGACTGCGTGAAGATCGTGGAGATCAGGCGCTGGCCGAAGGCGTTGTACAGCGCCTCGTCGATCACGGCGGCCGTGATGCCCAGGCGCGAGGCCGCGTCGCGGTCGATCTCGACCCAGGCCTGCAGGCCTTCGTCCTGCAGGTCGTCGGTCACGTCCTTGAGTTCGGGCACCTGGCGCAGGCGCTCGACCAGCCTGGGCGTCCATTCGCTCAGCACCTTCAGGTCCGGATTGGACAGCGTCATCTGATACTGCGTGCGGCTGACCCGGTCTTCGATGGTCAGGTCCTGCACCGGCTGCATATAGACCGTGAGGCCGTCCTGCGCGGCCAGCGCCCGGTCCAGGCGCGCCATCACCGTGCGCAGGTCGCCGTCGCGCTCGGCATGCGGCTTGAGCGCGATCTGCAGGCGTCCGGCGCTGAGCGTGGCGTTGCTGCCGTCCACGCCGATGAAGGAGGACACGGCCTGCACGTCGGGATCTTCCAGCACCAGGCGCGCGGCGGCCTGCTGGCGCTCGGCCATGGCCTTGAACGAAATCGACTGCGGCGCCTGGGTGATGGCCTGGATCAGGCCGGTGTCCTGCTGCGGGAAAAAGCCCTTGGGTATCGCCAGGTACAGCAGCACCGTCAGCGCGAAGGTCGCCAGCGCCACCAGCAGCGTCAGCGGCTGGTGCCGCAGCACGACCTGCAGCCAGCGGTCGTAGCCGGCGATGACGCGGTCGAGGAAGGCGCCCGTGGCGCGATGGAAGCGCCCGTGCTTCTGCTCCGACTCGGCGCGCAGCAGGCGCGCGCACATCATGGGCGTCAGGCTCAGCGACACCACCAGCGAGATCAGGATGGACACGGCCAGCGTGATCGCGAACTCGCGGAACAGCCGTCCCACCACCTCGGTCATGAAGAGCAGCGGGATCAGCACCGCGATCAGCGAGAACGTCAGCGATATCAGCGTGAAGCCGATCTGCGCCGCGCCCTTGAGCGCGGCCTGCAGCGGCGTCTCGCCCTCTTCGAGATGGCGGGCGATGTTCTCGATCATGACGATGGCGTCGTCCACCACGAAGCCGGTGGCGATGGTCAACGCCATCAGGGTCAGGTTGTTGACCGAGAATCCGGCCAGGTACATGACGCCGAAGGTGCCGACCAGCGACAGCGGCACCACCACGCTGGGAATCAGCGTGGCCGTGAGGCTGCGCAGGAACACGAAGGTCACCATGACCACCAGCGCCACCGCCAGCAGCATTTCGAACTGCACGTCGGCGACCGAGTCGCGGATGGTCTGGGTGCGGTCGGACACCACGCTCACGTCCAGCGTGGCCGGCAGGGCAGCCCGCAGCTGCGGCAGCAGCGCCTGGATGCGGTCGACCACGTCGATCACGTTGGCGCCCGGCTGGCGCTGGATGTTCAGCAGGATGGCGGGCTTGTCGCCGGCCCAGGCCGCCTGCCGCACGTCTTCGGCGCCCTCGACCGCGCGCGCCACGTCCGACAGGCGCAGCGGCGCGTTGTTCTGGTAGGCGATGATCAGGTCGTTGTAGTCGGTGGGCGTCTTGAGCTGGTCGTTGGCGTTGATGGTGGTCGAGCGCAGCGGACCGTCCAGGTTGCCCTTGGGCTGGTTCACGTTGGCGCCGACGATGGCCGTGCGCAGGTCCGACAGCGACAGCCCGTTGGCCGCCAGCGCCTGCGGATTGACCTGCACCCGCACCGCGGGCCGCTGCCCGCCCGCCACGCTGACCAGGCCCACGCCGGAGATCTGCGACAGCTTCTGCGCGACCCGCGTGTCGACCAGGTCGCGCACCTGCGGCAGCGGCATGGTGGGCGAGGTGATCGCCAGGGTCAGCACCGCCGCGTCGGCCGGGTTGACCTTGTTGTAGGTCGGCGGCACCGGCAGGTCGCCGGGCAGCAGGTTGGAGGCGGCGTTGATGGCCGCCTGCACTTCCTGCTCGGCCACGTCCAGCGGCAGGGTGAGATTGAATTGCAGCGTGATGACCGAGGCGCCGCCCGAACTGGTCGACGACATCTGGTTCAGGCCCGGCATCTGCCCGAACTGCCGCTCCAATGGCGAGGTGACCAGCGAGGTCATCACGTCGGGGCTGGCGCCGGGGTACAGCGTCACCACCTGTATGGTCGGATAGTCCACTTCCGGCAGGGCCGAGACGGGCAGCAGCCGGTAGGCGATGAAGCCGGCGATCAGGATGGCCACCATCGACAGCGTGGTGGCCACCGGACGCAGGATGAACAGGCGCGACGGACTCACGGCGTTTCCCGGTCTATTTCGACGGCGGCGTGGTGCCGGCCGGCGCGCCCGCGCCCAGCGACTTGTCGCGCGGGGCCGGAATCACGCCGGCGTCGCCCACCACTTCCACCTTTGCGCCGGCGCGCAGGCGGTCGGTGCCTTCGACCACCACCCGGTCGCCGGGCTGCAGGCCCTCGTTGACCGCCACCATGCCGTTGTTGATCGCGCCCAGCTTCACCTGGCGCACCAGCACCGTGTTGTCCTGCTGCACCAGGAATACGAAGGCGCCGGCCGAACCCTGCTGGATGGCGGCGGTGGGCACGGCGGTGACGTCCTTGCGCGTCAGCACGTGCAGCCGCACGTTGCCGAACTGGTTGGGAAACAGCGCGTCGTCGGTGTTGTCGAAGCGGGCCTTGAGCTTGAGGGTGCCGGTGGTCACGTCGATCTGGTTGTCCAGGGTTTCCAGCTGGCCCGTGGCGATGCGGCGGGTGTCGGCGCGGTCGTAGGCGTCCACGGCCAGCTTGCGGCCGGCGGCGAGTTCGGCGCGCACCTCGGGCAGCTGGGTCTCGGGCAGCGTGAACACCACGGAAATCGGCTGGGTCTGGGTGATCACCACCAGCCCGTTGGTGTCCGAGCTGGACACCAGGTTGCCGCGGTCCACCTGGCGCAGGCCCAGGCGGCCGTCGATGGGCGCGGTGATGCGCGCGTAGTCCAGCTGCAGCCGGGCGTTGTCGACGTTGGCCTGGTCGCTCTTGACCGTGCCCTCGTACTGCCGCACCAGCGCCGCCTGCGTGTCGACCTGCTGCTTGGCGATGGAATCCTGCTTGTACAGGGCCTGGTAGCGCTGCAGGTCGCGGCGCGCGTTCTCCAGCTGCGCCAGGTTCTGCATCTGCGTGCCGCGCGCCTGGTCCAGCGCCACCTGGAAGGCGCGCGGGTCCACCTGCGCCAGCAGGTCGCCGGCCTTCACGCGCTGGCCTTCCTGGAAGGCCACCTCGACCAGCTCGCCGCTGACCCGGCTGCGCACGGTGACCGTGTTGTAGGCCGTCACCGTGCCCAGCGACTTCAGGAAAATGTCGATGTCCTGCCGGACCGCGGGGGCGATGCGCACCGGCACCGCCATGTGCGCCATTGCCGCCCCGGGCGGACGGCCCCCGCCCGCCGGCTTGGCCGCCGGCCGCAGCAGCAGCCAGGCGATGCCGGCCGCGGCAAGCAGCAACAGCGCCAGCACGGCCAGGCGGCGGCGGGACCTATGGGCGGGCGGAGAAACGGGACGGCTTTCAGGCATGTACGTTGCAGACGCGGGCAGGGAAAGCCGTATTGTCTACTAGACCATC
>JAEXBL010000462.1 GCA_023394015.1 Pseudomonadota bacterium
GGCCGACGCCGCGCAGATCGCCGCCATGTTCCGCCAGGCCGACCGCGAACTGGGCAGCCTGACCGCGCTGGTCAATAACGCCGGCACCAGCGGGCGCATCGGCCGCGTGGCCGCGCTGGAGGCGCCCGACCTGCAGGCGATTTTCGCGCTCAACGTCATGGGCAGCTTCCTGTGCTGCGGCGAGGCCATACGCCGGATGTCGACGCGCCATGGCGGCAAGGGCGGCAATATCGTCAACATGTCCTCGGCCGCCGCCCGGCTGGGCGCGGCCGGGCGCAACGTGCATTACGCGGCCAGCAAGCGCGCGCTGGAAGCGCTGACCTTCGGGCTGGCGCAGGAGGTGGCCGCCGAGGGGATACGCGTGAACGCCGTGGCGCCGGGCGTCATCGACACGGAGATCCACTCGCGCGAACGGCTCGCGCAGATGGCGCCGCAATTGCCGATGCAGCGCCCCGGCACCGCCGTCGAGGTCGCCGACACCGTGATGTGGCTGCTGTCGCCGGCGGCCGGCTACGTGTCGGGCGCCAACGTCGGCGTGTCGGGCGCGCGCTAGGCCGGGCCGGCGCCCAGTCCGCGGATCAGTATGTCCGCATAGGCCTCGCACAGACCGGTGTCGCCCAGCGTGCCGGTCAGCAGGTGCAGCCAGCTCGCGCCCATCGCGAGCGAAATCGCGGCCTCGATCTCGGGGCCGTTGCGCACTTCCCCGCGGTCGCAGGCGCGCTGGAAAATCTCCCGCAGATTGTTCTTGCGGCGGTCGACGAATTCATCGCGCAGCAGGCTCAGCGTCTGCGGGTCGGACTGGGCTTCGGCGACGATGCTGCGCAGCGCTTCGCCGGCGCGCGTGCCGCTCCACCAGTGCCACAGCGCGGCCAGGAAATCGGTGAGTTCAGCGCGCAGATCGCCTTGGCGCGAGGTGGCCAGCCCGGCTTCGCCCGAGCGCTCGTAGACCTCGACGATGAGCGCCGCCTTGTTCTTCCACCAGCGGTAGATGGAAGGCTTGCTGGAGCCGGCCCGCTTGACCACGGCGTCCAGTGTGAAGCCGGCGTAGCCGGATTCCTCGAGGATGGCGGCGGCCGCCTCGATGATGGCGCGGTGGGTTTCCTCGCTGCGCCCGGCGCCGTGCGACACGCGCGATCGCTTCTGGGTCCTGGATTCCACGTCGGCTGCTCCTGGTTGCAACGCCCTCGGTCCGGCGCGGCTGCATATCGCCGTGCGCGCATCGGACTGTTCTACGGATGTAGGTAATTCTCGTCGAAATCGGATTGTCTTAACGATACCGAGAGTATATATTTTGGTCTAACGATACTAACGGTATTTATAGGCCATCCGATGTCAGCCGCTCCTCCTCCCCTCCCGGGCCGCCTCTATGCGCTGGCCGTCGCCGCGCTGGGTGCCGCGATAGGCTCCACCTTTCCGCTGGCCGCGATCCTGGCGCAAGGCGACATCGGCGGAGGCCTGTCGGCCAGCGCGGACGCGACCGCGTGGCTGACGACGATATACAACGTCGGCCAGATCTTCTGCCTGCCCATCGTGATGACGTCGGCCGCCGCCTTCGGACGCGGCCGCAGCATGCGCTGGGCCGGCTTGGGCTTCGCGCTGGCGTCGGCGGCCGTGGCGCTGTCGCCGCAACTGGCCTGGGCGCTGGTGATGCGCTTTGCGCAGGGATTCTTCGGCGGCATGCTGCCGGTGCTGATGTTCCTGTTGGTCATGACCAGCCTGCCACCGGGGCGCGCCCAGGTGCGCGGGCTGGCGGCGTTCGCCGCGGCCACCTCGCTCGGGGTCGGGCTGGCGGGATGGCTGGCGGCCGAGCTGGTGGCGCTGGGCGGCTGGCGCATGCTGTTCTGGGCCCAGGCCGCGCTGGGCGCGGGCTACTACCTGCTGGCGCGGCGCGCGCTGCCGCAGGATCGCGGCGACATCCACTACCTGAAAGTAAAGGACTGGCCCAGCTACGCGCTGCTGTCGGCCAGCCTGAGCGCGCTGGTCATCGCGATCTCGGAAGGCGAACGGCATTTCTGGTTCGAGAGCTGGTGGATCAGCGCCTGCCTGCTGATGGGCCTGGTGGGCATGGGACTGGGCGCGGCCAGCCTGCTGCGCGCCAACCGGCCGCTTTTGCACCTGGAGATATTCCGCAAGTCCACGTTCAGCTGGGCCATCGTGCTGCAGATCATTTTCCGCTTCGGCACGCTGTTCGCGGTCTGGATCGCGCCGCAGTACCTGATGCGCATCCACGGCTTCCGGCTGGAGCAGATCTCTACCATGCTGCTGCCGCTGTCGGCCGGCACGCTGGCCGCCCTGCCCGTCGCGTTCTGGCTGGCGCCGCGCGTGGACCAGCGCCTGGTGCTCAGCGCCAGCCTGGGCCTGTTCGCGCTGGCCTGCGTGCTGAGCGCCTCGCTCAGTCCCGACTGGACGGCGCAGAATTTCGCGCCCGCGCTGCTGGTGGCCGGGCTGGGCCAGGGCCTGTTCTCCGTGGCGACGCTGCGCTTCGCGGTCTACGGCATCGGCAAGACCGACGGCGCGACCTGCGGAATCATCTTCAACTACTCGCGCGTGCTGGGGCTGGTCAGCGGCATCGCCGTGTTCAGCCACGTGGTCAACGAGCGCGAAAAATACCACTCCGCCGTGCTGACCGAAAGCGTGGGCTGGCTGGCCAGCGAACCCGCCGCCCGGCTGCGGCAGACGGCCTCCGGCCTGGCCGACTGGGTATCCGATCCGGGCGGCGCGCAGGCCGCGGCCGTCAGCCGCCTGGCGCGCAGCGTGGCGGGCCAGGCCTACACGCTGAGCTACGGCGACGCCTTCCTGCTGGCCGCCGGCCTGCTGCTGCTGGGCGCGGTGCTGGTATGGGCGCTGCCGCGGCTGCCCAGTCCGCTCGCGCCGCCGGCTCCCGTCCCGTCCGCCAACCCCGTTTGAGATCGCACTTCGCTAGAGGCTGTTCCATGAGTACCGCAACCACTTCCTCCCCTGCTCCCAGCGTGCGCCAGGTCATCCTGCACACCAGCCACCGCGTCCTGGCGGCGTCGGCCATCGTGCTGGCGCTGGGCGGCCTGGTCTACGGCGCCTATGCGCTGTGGCACGGCGCCACCCCTTACGAGCGCACCGACAACGCCTACGTCAAGGGCGACCTGACCTATGTGGCCACCAAGGTCAGCGGCTATGTCCAGAGCGTGGATACGGAGAACAACCGCAAGGTGCAGGCCGGCCAGCGGCTGGTGCAGATCGATCCCAGGGATTACGAGGCGGCGGTGGCCGACGCGGAATCCGCCGTGGCGCTGGCCCGCGCCACGCTGGAGCAGATCGGCGCGCAGCAGACGCTGCAGGCGACCCAGATCCGCATCGCCCAGGCCACCGTGACGTCGGCTCGCGCGCAGGCCGAGCGTTCGCAGGCGGATTTCCGGCGCGCGCAATCGCTGGTGCAGCAAGGCGGCGTCAGCCGCGCGCTGTACGACCAGGCCAGCGCGGAACACATCAGGGCCGCCTCCGCGCTCAGCCAGAACCAGGCGCAGGCCGACTACGCCCGCCAGCAGCTCAACGTGCTGCAGGCGCAGCGCGAGGCCGCGCTGGCCAGCCGCGACAGCGCCGAGGCCAGGCTGGAGA
>JAEXBL010000479.1 GCA_023394015.1 Pseudomonadota bacterium
ATCCTGGGACCGCTGGCGATCCCCTTCCTGGGCGCGGCGGGCTGGAGCACCGGCGCCATCTTCGCGCTGTTCGCCGTCACCATCGCCATCGGCGCGGCGGCGGTGGCGCTGCTGGGGCGCGAGACCAGGGGGCAGCTGGTCTGAGCATCTCGAATGCTATGCTTTCAAGAGCGCTTCGTGCCTGATGGGCGAGCGCTGACGGCCTGTGCGCATGGATTCCGGCTGGCGCCGGAATGACGGGCAAAGGCCCGTCCAGGCATCGAATCAGAACCCTTGCGCCAGCGCGCGGGAGATGTCGGCTGCCGGCGCGCTGCGGCAGGCGCTGGCGTTCTGGCCGCTCCACAGCGGACTGAAGTCGGTCGAGCCGGCCTTTTCGGCCGCCGCGCGCAGCGGGCCGACGGCGCTGGTGGCCAGCGGAAACGCGGGCGCGCTGGGGCTGATGGGGCCCTGTTCGCGCACCAGCCGGTTGACGATGCCGCGCGCCGGCCGGCCGGTGAAGCAGTTGGTGAGGGCCGTGTGGCGCGCCGCGTCGGACTGCAGCGCGGCGCGGGGCAGCGGCGTGGTGGTGGCCTCGTCGGCGCACAGGTAGGCGGTGCCCACCTGCACGCCGGCCGCGCCCAGCGCCATGGCGGCACGCACGCCGGCGGCGTCGGCGATGCCGCCAGCGGCGATCACCGGCAGCTTCACCGCCCGCACCACTTGGGGCAGCAGGGCGAAGGTTCCCATCTGCTCGCTCAGGTCGTCGCTCAGGAAGTGGCCGCGATGGCCGCCGGCCTCCAGCCCCTGCGCGACGATGGCGTCGGCGCCATGCGCCTGAAGCCACAGCGCCTCGCGCACGGTGGTGGCCGATGACAGCACGAACGCACCCCAGGCCTTGACCCGCGCCAGCAACTCGGGCGCCGGCAGGCCGAAGTGAAAGCTCACCACCGCAGGCCTGAACTCGGCCAGCAGCGCGGCGGTCTCGGCGTCGAACGGGCGGCGCCCCGGGCCGGCGGGGATCGCGTTCACATCCAGCCCCAGCTCGTCGTAGTAGGGCTTCAGCGCCGCGCGCCAGGCCGCCTCGCGCGCGGTGTCGGGCGCGGGTGGCTGGTGGCAGAAGAAGTTGACGTTGCAGGGCCGCCCGCTGGCCTGCAGCGCTGCCAGTTCGGCGCGCAGCGCCTCGGGCGCCAGCATGGCGGCGGGCAGCGAGCCCAGCGCGCCCGCGCCGCCCACGGCCAGCGCCAGCGCGCTGTCCTGCACGCCGGCCATGGGCGCCTGGATCAGGGGCCAGCGCAGCTTCAGTCGATCGGTCAACGGGTTCATGCGGCGATTGTGCCGGGTCGGCACATGGCCCGGCGGCTGCGCTTAAGCTGGCGGGCGGGCATGATCCAGGCCCATACCCCACAGAACACAGGAGGCAAGATGAAACTCACCGCCGCCGTCGCCCAGACGGCTTCCGTACTGCTGGACACACCCGCCACCGTGGAGCGGGCACTGGCCCTGATGGCCGAGGCCGCGGCCGACGGGGTGGAACTGCTGGTGTTTCCCGAGGCCTACATCGGCGGCTACCCCAAGGGCGCGGACTTTCACATCTACATCGGCGCGCGCACGCCCGCCGGGCGCGCCGAGTACAAGCACTACTTCGATGCCGCCGTCACCATGGACGGCCCCGAGATCGCCACGCTGGCGCAAGCTGCCGCCCAGCACCGGATGTACGTGGTGGTGGGCATCATCGAGCGCGAGGGCGGCACGCTGTACTGCACGGCGGTGTACCTGGGGCCCGAAGGCGTGCTGGGCAAGCACCGCAAGCTGATGCCCACGGCGCTGGAGCGTCTGGTGTGGGGCTACGGCGACGGCTCCACGCTGCGCGCCGTCGACACGCCCTGGGGCAAGCTGGGCGCGGTGATCTGCTGGGAGAACTACATGCCGGCGCTGCGCATGGCCATGTACCAGCAGCGCGTGGCGCTGTACTGCGCGCCCACCGCCGACGACCGCGACAGCTGGGCCGCCACCATGACGCACATCGCCATGGAAGGGCGCTGCTTCGTGCTGTCGGCCTGCCAGCACCTGCGGCGCAACCAGTTCCCCGAGGCGCGGATGCACAACGCCATCGAGGGCGCCGCCGACGGCGTGCTGATGCGCGGCGGCGGCATGATCGTCGACCCGCTCGGCCGCGTGCTGGCCGGCCCGCTCTACAACGAGGACGCGATCCTCAAGGCCGAGCTGGACCTGGACAGCATCGGCGCCGCGCAAATGGATTTCGACCCGGTGGGCCACTACGCGCGGCCGGACGTGTTCTCGCTGCACGTCAACACCGCGCCGCAGCGCGCCGTGTGGCTGGGCGATGCGCCGCACGCCAGCGAAGACAGCCAGGCCTGATGCCCCGCGCCGCGAGGAGAGCCACGACCGTGCAAACCCCTGTCAACACGTTCAAGCAGGCGCTGGCCGAGGGCCGCCAGCAGATCGGTCTGTGGGCCGCGCTGGCCAGCGCCTACAGTACTGAGCTGATCGCCGGTGTGGGCTACGACTGGCTGCTGCTGGACGGCGAGCACGCGCCCAACGACCTGCGCAGCATCCTGGCCCAGCTGCAGGCCGTGGCCAGCGCCCAGCAGGCGTTCGGCGATGCGCGCTCGCACCCCGTGGTGCGCGTGCCGCTGGGCACCGGCGAGGCGGGCACCGCCATCATCAAGCAGGTGCTGGACCTGGGCGCGCCAACCCTTCTGGTACCCATGGTCGACACGCCCGAGCAGGCGGCGCAGGTGGCCGCCGCGGCGCGCTACGCGCCGGTGGGCGTGCGCGGCATGGGCAGCGCGCTGGCGCGGGCCTCGCGCTGGCAGGCGCACCCGCGCTACGTGCACGAGGCTAACGCGCAGGTCTGCGTGCTGGTGCAGGCCGAGACGGTGACGGCCATGCGGCACCTCGACGCCATCGCCGCCACGCCGGGCGTGGATGGCGTGTTCATCGGCCCGGCCGACCTGAGCGCCAGCATGGGCCACCCCGGCCGCGCCGACCACCCCGACGTGCAGGCCGCCATTGCCGACGGCATCGCCCGTATCCTGAAGGCCGGCAAGGCGCCCGGCATCCTGGCCACCAGCGAGCCGCAGGCGCGGCAATGGCTGGCCGCCGGCGCGCGCTTCGTCGCCGTGGGCGCCGACACGCTGCTGCTGGACAGCGCGGCGCGGCAATTGCTGGGCCGCTTCAAGGCGGGCACGGGCGCGGCGGGGCCGTCCAGCTATTGATGCTCCAGTCGGCCTGCGGCGCCCTGCCAGCATGTGCTGATAGCTGCTGAAAGGATAGCGATCTCATGTCGCGCCGCGAAGCCATTGGGTCAATCTGCAGGCCATCGCCCCATGGCGTGGCCGTGTCGGCATGAGCGCCGTTGCACCGGGCCGCGCCCTCAGCCCGTTGGCCTTCGCCACGCTGCTGCTGATCGCCCTGGTGATGGGCGCCAACCACGTGGCGGCGCGCCTGGCCTTCGAGCATGGGGTGGACGTGCCGACGGCGGTGGCGGTGCGCAGCGTGGTCACGGCGGCGGTGGTCGGGGTGCTGCTGCTGGCGCAGCGCGTGCCGCTGGCGCTCACCGCCCGCCAGCGCCGGACCCTGCCGCTGATCGGCGTGCTGATCGCCGTGCAAAGCCTGTGCCTGTACGCCGCCGTGGCGCGGCTGCCGGTGGCGCTGGCGCTGCTGGTGTTCAACAGCTTTCCGCTGACCACGGCGCTGTGGGCGCGCCTGCTCTACCGGCATCGGCCCGAGCGGGCGCTGCTGATCGCCATGCCGGTGATCGGCCTCGGCCTGGTGCTGGCGCTGGACGTGCTGGGCGCCGCCTCGGGCCTGGGCGCGGCCGGGCAGTGGCGCCAGATCGGCGCCGGCGTGGCCTTTGCGCTGGGCGCCTCGGCCACCTTCGGCC
>JAEXBL010000009.1 GCA_023394015.1 Pseudomonadota bacterium
CGCCGCTGCTGCCCAAGGCGGCCTCGCTGAGCGACCTGATCGACCTGTCGGAAGACGCCACGGCCGAACACTACAAGAGCGCGCTGGAGCTGGCCGTGAAGGACCGCGGCCTGGACGGCGTGCTGGCCATCTACTCGCCCAAGTTCGGCGGCGACTCCGACGCCGTGGCGCGCGAGCTGGTGCAGATCAGGCCGCGCCTGGCCAAGCCGCTGGTGGCCTGCTGGATGGGCGACTCCTCGGTGCAGTCGGCGCGCCATGCGCTGGCCGAGGCACAGATCCCGAGCTTTCGCACGCCCGAGGCGGCCGTCGGCGCCTTCGGCAACATCGCCAGCTTCTACCAGAACCAGCAGCTGCTGCAGCAGACGCCGCCGCCGCTGTCGGACCTGGCCGCGCCCGACGTGGAAGGCGCGCGCCTGCTCATCGAAAGCGTGCTGACCGAGCGCCGCAAGGTGCTGACCGAGATGGAGTCGAAGGCGCTGCTGTCGGCCTTCCACATCCCGGTGACGCAGACGCTGCTGGCGCGCAACAGCAACGAGGCGATGATGATCGCCACCCAGATCGGCTTTCCGGTGGCGCTGAAGATCGACTCGCCCGACATCAGCCACAAGAGCGACGTCGGCGGCGTGGCGCTGAACGTGATGAACGCCACCGCCGTGCGCGACATCTGGCAGGGCATGATGGAAGCCGTGCACGCCAAGAAGCCCGAGGCGCGCATCAACGGCGTCACCATCCAGCCCATGGCGCGCAAGGCGCGCGGGCGCGAGCTGTACATCGGCGTGGTCACCGACGACCCGTTCGGCCCCGTGATCGCCTTCGGCGCCGGCGGCACCATGATCGAGCTGTTCCACGACCACGCCATGGAGCTGCCGCCGCTGAACCAGTTCCTGGCGCGCCGGCTCATCGAGCGCTCGCGCGTGCACGAGACCCTGGGCGAGTGGCGCGGCGCGCCGGCGGTGCACAAGGCGGCGCTGGAGCACGTGCTGCTGCGCGTGTCCGAGATGGTGTGCGAGCTGCCCCAGCTGCGCGAGATGGACATCAACCCGGTCATCGTCGACGAGCACGGCGTGGTGGCGGTGGACGCGCGCATCGTCATCGGCCCGGCGGTGCAGACCTCGCCCGGGCGCGCCGGCCGCTACGGGCACCTGTCGATCCTGCCCTACCCCAAGCGCTGGGAGCAGGTGTGGCCGCTGCGCGGCGGCGGCGAATACACCGTGCGCCCGATCCACCCCGACGACGCCGAGCCGCTGCAGGCCATGATGAAGCGGCTGTCGCCCGAGAGCCGCTACTTCCGCTTCGTCTCCAACATGGCCGAGCTGCCGCCCAACATGCTGTCGCGCTTCACGCTGATCGACTACGACCGCGAGATGGCGCTGTGCGCCGTGGTGCGCGAGGAAGTGGCGGGCGAGGACGGCCAGAAGACCGAGCGCGACCGCATCATCGCCGTCTCGCGCTACATCACCAACCCCGACCAGAACACCTGCGAGTTCTCGCTGGTGGTGGACGACGCCTACGCCGGCCAGGGCCTGGGCACGCGCATGATGCTGAGCATCATGGACGTGGCGCGCGAGAAAGGCCTGCAGGAAATCATCGGCCTGGTGCTGACGCAGAACAACGGCATGCTCAAGCTGATGCGCAGCCTGGGCTTCGAGGTGAAGGCGTACCCGGAGGACCCCGACTTCCGGCTGGTGACGCATCCCTTGTGATCCCCCCTGAGTCGGCCTGCGGCCGCCATCCCCCCAGAGGGGGGCCAACCCAGGTGGTCGGGGGGCCCCCGACCACGGCGTTCGCGAACGGCCTGCTCCGCGGCCATTTGAAAGGCTTGCTGCGCAGCCTTGGGCCAAGTTGCGCTGGCCTGGCTTCTAATCTGGCAGCGCTCTGGGTTGGCCCGCGCTGTGCGGTGGGGCGCCGGCCGCCTGGGCCTGCCGGTACTGCGCCGGGGTCAGTCCGGTCCACTGGCGGAAGGCGCGGATGAAGCTCTTGTCGCTGTCGAAGCCGGCCGCCCGCGCCACGCGCGCCACCGGCTGGCGGGTGCGCAGCAGCAGCGCGCTGGCGCGGGCCTGGCGCACCTCGTCCTTCAGCGCCTGCAGGCTGGTGCCCTCGCGCCGCAGCTGGCGGTGCAGCGTGCGTGGCGACAGCCCCAGCCGGGCGGCCAGGGTGTCGGCGGTGTGCGCCGCCTGCGGCTGCTGCAGCCACTGGCGCACGCGGCGCGACAGCAGCACGTCGCGCCGGTAGGGCCACACCATGATGGGCAGGGCGCGGCGCAGCAGTTGGTCCAGCGCGGCGGCGTCGCGCCGCAGCGGCAGCGCCAGGCAGGCGGCGTCGAACTGCAGCGCCGCCTGCGGCGCGCCAAAGTGCACCGGGCCGGGAAACAGCCGCGGGTAGACGTCGGCGTGCGGCGGCGCGGCGAAGGGGAACTGCGCCCGCGTCAGTGCGATGGGCGCGTCCACCCACCAGCAGGCCAGGCCGTGCAGGTTGCGCAGCAGCGACAGCAGGGCGAATTCGCGCAGCGCGCCCAGCTCGCGCTGCTCGGCGATCTCCACCCGCGCCTGGCCGCCGCCGGCGCGCACGGTGAGCGTCACGTCCTCGGTCAGCAGGCCGTGGTGGCGGCACCAGCGGCCCAGCGCCACGCCCAGCGTGGGGGCGGTGATGCTGGCGCGTGCCAGCAGGCCGTAGCTGCCCCAGGGCAGGCGGCGGCTGAACCAGCCGGGGGCCTCGTCGTCCAGTTCCTGCATGGCGGCGGCGCACAGGCGCTCGAACTGCGCCGGGCTCACGCGCGCCTGCGGCTCGGCCGTGGCCGGTGGCGGGATTCGCGCCTTGCGCAGGGCCGCCGCCGGGTCCCGCCCGCGCTGCGCGTAGGCCAGCAGAATAGCCTGCACAAAGGCCATGGGCGTGCCGGTGGCGGCGGAGGGCGGGCGCGCGGGCATGGGCCGAGTGTGCGCAGTCGTGGCGCGATTTGCAACCCCGCTGGCACCTCATGCGCCGTGGGGCCGCCTATGCTTGGCCACAGGGGCGCTGTAGGATGCCAGGACGCCCTTTTCTTCCACCCAAGGAGACAACCGGGATGAGCACCGTTCTCACCGAGAGCCACGCCCGCGGCCGCACCGACGTGCCGCTGATCGAGCAGACCATCGGCGCCTTCTTCGACGACATGGTGGAGCGCTTTCCCGAGCGCGAAGCCCTGGTGGTGGCGCACCAGCAGCGCCGCTTCACCTACCGCCAGCTGCAGACCGAGGTGCGCCGCCTGGCCAGCGCGCTGCTGCGGCTGGGGCTCAAGCCGGGCGACCGCATCGGCATCTGGTCGCACAACAACACCGAATGGGTGCTGATGCAGCTGGCCACCGGCATGACCGGCCTGGTGCTGGTCAACATCAACCCGGCCTACCGCACGGCCGAGGTGGAATACGCGCTGAACAAGGTCGATTGCAAGGCGCTGGTGGTGATGCCCAGCTTCAAGACCAGCGACTACCTGGGCATGCTGCGCGAGCTGGCGCCCGAGTGGGCGCACGCCAAGCCCGGCGAGGCGCTGCAGTCGCAGCAGCTGCCGCACCTCAAGCACGCGATCTGGATCGACGTGGCGGGCGAGGGCGCCGACGAGCCCGGCTTCATGCGTTTTTCCGACTTGATGAAGACCGGCGACCCGCAGGACGAGCGCCTGCCGCAGGTGGCCAAGCTGCTGCACAACCGCGACCCCATCAACATCCAGTTCACCAGCGGTACCACCGGCTTTCCCAAGGGCGCCACGCTGACGCACCGCAACATCCTCAACAACGGCTTCTTCATCGGCGAGGCGATGAAGCTCACCGAGCAGGACCGCCTGTGCATCCCCGTGCCGCTGTACCACTGCTTCGGCATGGTGCTGGGCAACCTGGCGGCGCTCACGCACGGCGCCTGCATCGTCTACCCCAACGACGCCTTCGACGCGCTCACCGTGCTGGAGACGGTGCAAAAGGAGAAGTGCACCGCCCTGCACGGCGTGCCCACCATGTTCATCGCCGAGCTGGACCACCCGCGCTTTGCCGAGTTCGACCTCAGCACGCTGCGCACCGGCATCATGGCCGGCAGCCCGTGCCCGATCGAGGTGATGAAGCGCGTGCAGCGCGACATGCACATGGAAGAGGTCACCATCGCCTACGGCATGACCGAGACCTCGCCCGTGAGCTGCCAGAGCAGCACCGACACGCCGCTGGAAAAGCGCGTGTCCACCGTCGGCCTGGTGCAGCCGCACCTGGAGGTGAAGATCATCAACCCCGACACCGGCGAGACCGTGCCGCCCGGCGTGACCGGGGAGCTGTGCACCAAGGGCTATTCGGTGATGCAGGGCTACTGGGGCGACGAGGCGCTGACGCGCGAGGCCATCGACGCCGACGGCTTCATGCACACGGGCGACCTGGCCACCATGGACGAAGAGGGCTACGTCAACATCGTCGGCCGCAGCAAGGACATGGTGATCCGCGGCGGCGAGAACGTGTACCCGCGCGAGATCGAGGAATTCCTCTACCGCCATCCCAAGATCCAGGACGTGCAGGTGGGCGGCGTGCCCGACCAGCGCTTCGGCGAGGAGCTGTGCGCCTGGATCATCGCCAAGCCCGGCCAGACGCTGGACGAGGCCGAGGTGCGCGAGTTCTGCAAGGGCAAGATCGCGCACTACAAGGTGCCGAAATACATGAAATTCGTCGCCGAATTCCCGATGACGGTGACCGGCAAGATCCAGAAGTTCAAGATCCGCGAGCTGATGCAGGAAGAACTCGGCCTTTCCGAAGAAAAAACGGCTTGAGCGCTTGACGTACAAGCGCAGGCAGCTCATTAAATCATAGCAAAGGTGTGATCCATGCCCGTCATTGAAAGCAAGCTCAATCCCCGCTCGGCCGACTTCCAGGCCAACGCCGGCGCCATGCGCACGCTGGTGGACGACCTCAAGGAGCGGGTGCGCCAGGTCGGCGCCGGTGGCGGCGAGGCCGCGCGCAAGAAGCACATGGACCGCGGCAAGCTGCTGCCGCGCGTGCGCGTGCAGATGCTGCTCGATCCCGGCACGCCCTTCCTCGAAGTCGCGCCGCTGGCCGCGCTGGGCATGTACCCCGACCGCGACGGCAGCGACAGCGCGCCCGGCGCCGGCATCGTGGCCGGCATCGGGCGCGTGGCCGGCATCGACTGCATGATCGTCTGCAACGATGCCACCGTGAAGGGCGGCACCTACTACCCGATGACGGTGAAGAAGCACCTGCGCGCGCAGGAGATCGCCGAGCAGAACCGCCTGCCCTGCATCTACCTGGTCGATTCCGGCGGCGCCAACCTGCCGAACCAGGACGAGGTGTTCCCCGACCGCGACCACTTCGGCCGCATCTTCTTCAACCAGGCCAACATGAGCGCCCAGGGCATCGCCCAGATCGCCGTGGTCATGGGCAGTTGCACGGCCGGCGGCGCCTACGTGCCGGCCATGAGCGACGAAAGCATCATCGTCAAGAACCAGGGCACCATCTTTCTGGGCGGCCCGCCGCTGGTCAAGGCCGCCACCGGCGAGGTGGTGAGCGCCGAGGATCTGGGCGGCGGCGACGTGCACACGCGCCTGTCCGGCGTGGCCGACCACCTGGCCAACAACGACACCCACGCGCTGGCGCTGGCGCGCGAGGCGGTCTCGCGCCTGAACGTCAAGAAGCAGTACAGCGGCGCGCTGCAGGCCCCGGTAGCTCCTAAATATGCAGCCGAAGAGCTGTACGGCGTGATCCCCACCGACACGCGCAAGCCCTTCGACGTGCGCGAGATCATCGCCCGCATCGTCGACGGCAGCGACTTCCACGAGTTCAAGGCGCGCTTCGGCACCACGCTGGTGTGCGGCTTCGCCCACATTGAGGGCATGCCGGTGGGCATCGTCGCCAACAACGGCATCCTGTTCAGCGAAAGCGCGCAAAAGGGCGCCCACTTCATCGAGCTGTGCGGCCAGTGCAAGATCCCGCTGGTGTTCCTGCAGAACATCACCGGCTTCATGGTCGGGCGCAAGTACGAGAACGAGGGCATCGCCCGCCACGGTGCCAAGATGGTGACGGCCGTGGCCACCGTCAACGTGCCCAAGTTCACCATCATCATCGGCGGCAGCTTCGGCGCCGGCAACTACGGCATGTGCGGCCGCGCCTACAGCCCGCGCTTTCTGTGGATGTGGCCCAACGCGCGCATCAGCGTCATGGGCGGCGAGCAGGCCGCCGGCGTGCTGGCCACCGTGCGGCGCGACGGCATCGAGTCCAAGGGCGGCCAGTGGAGCGCCGAGGAAGAAGAAGCCTTCAAGGCCCCCATCCGCCAGCAGTACGAGGAGCAGGGCCACCCCTACTACGCCACCGCTCGGCTGTGGGACGACGGCATCATCGACCCCGCCGACACCCGCCGCGTGCTGGCGCTGGGCCTGTCGGCGGCGCAGAACGCGCCGGTGCCGGACGTGAAGTTCGGCGTGTTCCGCATGTGATGGAGAAGCTCTAGAATGTGTATGAATCAATTGATATATACACACTGGAGCCAGCCATGCGAACCAACATCGAGATCGACGACTGCCTGATGGCAGCCGCCATGGAGGCCGGCGGCTTTCGGACCAAGCGCGAGGCCGTGGAGGAGGGACTGCGCCTGATCGCGCGGCGCAAGACCTACCAGGACATTCGTGCGCTGCGCGGCAAGCTGCGCTGGGACGATTCGCCGGCGCCGAGGTCGGCATGGGAACTGCCCGAGCCGGCGGCGTCCCAGGTCGTCAACCAGCCCGCTGCCGTCTATGGCGCCGCGCGCACGCGCAAAACCGGGGCCAGGCCATGATGCTTACGGCCGACAGCAGCGTCTGGATCGACTACTTCAACGGCGCCGACACCCCCGCTACGGCGGCGCTCGACGGTGCGCTGGACGGCGACGACAGCGATCTGGTCCTGCTCGACGTGGTGCTGATGGAGGTGCTGCGCGGCTTTCGCTCGCTGCGCGACCTGCGCACCGCTGAGGCCGCCCTGGGCGCGCTGCCCGTGCTGTCGGCCGGTGGCGAGCAGCTGGCGCGTTCGGCGGCCGCGCTGTATCGCCGGTTGCGGGCGCAGGGCATCACCGTGCGCAGTTCCATCGACCTGTTGGTGGGCGCCTGGTGCATCGACAACGATGTGGCGCTGCTGCACGCCGACCGCGATTTCGACGGCATGGTGCGCCACCACGGCCTGCGTGCGTTCGAGCCGCCCACCACGCCGCACTGAAGCCCCGCCATGGACCCGGTTCGTCACTTCATCACCCTGGCCCGCTACAACGCCTGGGCCACGCGGCGCCTGCTCGAGGCCGTCGCGGCGCTTCATGATGCCGACTACCGGCGCGATGTCGGCCTGTTCTTCAAGAGCATCCACGGCACGCTGAACCACCTGCTGGTGGGCGAGCACCTGGTGTGGTTCCGCCGCTTTGCCGAAGGCGTGTCGCCGAAGGTGGCGCTGGACGAGGAGGCCGAGCCCGACCGCCAGCGCCTGGCCGCGCGGCTGCTGGAAGGCGCGGCGCACTGGCAGCCGCTGATCGACAGTTGGCCGGTCGAGCGCTTCGAGGGCACGCTGGACTACACCACGACCCGGGGCGTGCCGGCCTCGCTGCCCTTCGCCGCCACGCTGGCCCACGTGTTCAACCACGGCACGCACCACCGCGGGCAGGTCACGGCCGCGCTCACCGGCCTGGGCCAGCCCTGCCCCCCACTCGATCTTGTGTACATGCTTCAACAGGAGCCAGCCTTGCCATGACCCAAGCCATCCGCATCAACATCCAGGACCAGGTCGCCACCGTCGTGCTGTCGCGGCCCGACGTGCGCAACGCCTTCAACGACGAGGTGATCGCCGAGCTGACGCAGGCGTTCTCGCAACTGGGCGAAGACCCCGCGGTGCGCGTGGTGGTGCTGATGGCCGAGGGTCCGGCCTTTTGCGCCGGGGCCGACTTGAACTGGATGCGCCGCATGGCCGATTACTCGCGCGAGGAGAACGAGCAGGACGCCGAGAAGCTGGCCTTCATGCTGCGCACCATCTACGAATGCCCCAAGCCGACCATCGCCCGCGTGCAGGGCGACGTCTACGCCGGCGGCATGGGCCTGGTGGCCTGCTGCGACATGGCCGTCAGCGTGGACAGCGCGCACTATTGCCTGAGCGAGGTCAAGCTGGGGCTGATTCCGGCCACCATCGGCCCCTACGTGATCCGCGCCATGGGCCCGCGCGCCTCGCACCGCTACTTTCTCTCGGCCGAGCGCTTCAACGCGCAGGAGGCGCTGCGCATCGGCTTCGTGCACCAGGTGGTGCCGGCCGACCGGCTGGACGACGCCGTGGGCGCCTGGGTGCAGGCGCTGCTGGCGGCCAGCCCCAACGCCATCAAGGAATGCAAGAAGCTGGTGCAGTACGTGGCCGACCGCGACATCACGCGCCTGCTGATCGACCACACGGTGAAGGCGATTGCCGACATCCGCGCCAGCGACGAGGGCAAGGAAGGCGTGCAGAGCTTTCTCAACAAGCGCAAGCCGGCCTGGGTGCAGCCCTGACGCGGGCGGGGCCGGCAAGGTGCGATGGCTTGGGTGCAGCGGGGATCAAGGCAGGCAGCGATGCACAGGCCAGCTTTCAGCCTCATCGCGTCGGCGCCGCAGCGCGCCGGCCGCGGATGCCTGCGCACCAACCGGCGCCGTAGGCGCTAGGCGGTCCGGCCATGGACGAACTGCTTTCTCGGCTGTTGCAGTGGCTGCACGGCATGGGCATCCACCCCAACCACGAGACGGCCGCCGCCGTGGGCGATGCGGTGGGCCAGGCCGGCGCGGCCGTGGGCGAGGCGGTGGCGCCGGTGGTGGCGCAGATGGACATGCCGGCGCTGGTCGCCCTGGCCGCGGCACTGGGCTGGGCCAGCGGCTTTCGGCTCTACGCCGTGGTGTTCCTGACCGGTGCCATGGGCTACGCCAGCTGGATAGCGCTGCCCATCGGCCTGCACGTGCTGCAGCACCCGGCGGTGCTGGCCGCCAGCGGTTTCATGCTGCTGGTCGAGTTCTTTGCCGACAAGATCCCGTGGGTGGACAGCCTGTGGGACACGGTGCACAGCGTCATCCGCATCCCCGCCGGCGCGCTGCTGGCGGCCGGCGTGTTCGGCGCCGATTCGGCCACCATGGGCCTGGTGGCCGGCATCCTGGGCGGCAGCCTGGCCGCCACGGCCTTTGCCACCAAGGCCACCACGCGCGCGGCCATCAACACCAGCCCGGAGCCATTTTCCAACTGGCTGGCCTCGTTCTTCGAGGACGGCCTGGCGGTGGCCGTGCTGTGGCTGGCCACACAGTACCCGCTGGCCTTCGGCATCGCGCTGGCGCTGATGCTGCTGGTGTCGGTGCTGCTGCTGATCGTGCTGTGGAAGTTCCTCCAGCTGGTCATCCGAAAGCTGCGGCAGACCTTCGGCAACGCGCCCGCGGCGCCCAGTGGCGCGCAGGGCTGAGCGCGCCGCCGCGCACGAAATTTTGAGCATGACGACGAACCCATCCCACGACGACCTGCCCGCCCGCAGCCTGCGCGCCGTGTGGCACCCCTGCACGCAGATGCAGCTGGCCGCGCGCACGCCGCCGCTGCCGATCGCGCGCGGCCAGGGGCCGTGGCTGTTCGACACCGCCGGCCGGCGCTACTTCGACGCCCTCAGCTCCTGGTGGGTCAACCTGTTCGGCCATGCCGACGCGCGCCTCAACGCCGCGGTGAAGGACCAGCTCGACACCTTGCCGCACGCCATGCTGGCCGGCTGCACGCACGAGCCGGCGGTGCAGCTGGCCGAGCGCCTGGGGGCGCTCACGGGTGGCGCGCTGGGCCACGCCTTCTTTGCCAGCGACGGCGCGTCGGCGGTCGAGATCGCGCTGAAGATGAGCTTTCACAGCTGGCGCAACCGCGGCCAGGGCGACAAGCGCGAATTCATCTGCCTGCGCGGCGGCTACCACGGCGAAACCCTGGGCGCGCTGGCCGTGACCGACGTCGCCGTGTTCCGCGACGCCTACGACCCGCTGCTGATGCGCGCCCACCTGGCGCCCTCGCCCGACGCCCGCGCCGCAGCGCCCGGCGAGGACGCCGCCGCCGTGGCCGAGCGCGCCGCGGC
>JAEXBL010000022.1 GCA_023394015.1 Pseudomonadota bacterium
CTTCTGGCTGCTGATCCCGGCCGGCATCCTGCTGGTGGGCTCGTTCTTCATGCCCGGCGGCGCGCCGGCCGCGGGCTGGACGCTGTACGCCCCGCTGACGCTGCAGATGGGCCTGTCGATGGACACCAGCATCTTCGCCATGCACATCATGGGCGCCAGTTCCATCATGGGTGCCATCAACATCATCGTCACCATCCTGAACATGCGCGCGCCCGGCATGACGCTGATGAAGATGCCCATGTTCTGCTGGACCTGGCTGATCACCGCCTACCTGCTGATCGCCGTCATGCCCGTGCTGGCCGGCGCCATCACCATGACGCTGACCGACCGCCACTTCGGCACCAGCTTCTTCAACCCCGCCGGCGGCGGCGACCCGGTGATGTACCAGCACATCTTCTGGTTCTTCGGCCACCCCGAGGTCTACATCAAGATCCTGCCGGCCTTCGGCATCGTCAGCCAGGTGGTGCCGGCGTTCGCGCGCAAGAAGCTGTTCGGCTACGCGTCGATGGTGTACGCGGTGGCGGCCATCGCCATCCTGTCGTTCATCGTCTGGGCGCACCACATGTTCACCACCGGCATGCCGGTGACGGGGCAGCTGTTCTTCATGTACGCCCCCATGCTGATCGCGGTGCCCACGGCGGTGAAGATCTTCAACTGGATCGCCACCATGTGGCGCGGCTCGATGACCTTCGAGACGCCGATGCTGTTCGCCGTCGGCTTCATCTTCGTGTTCGCCATCGGCGGCTTCACCGGCGTCATTCCGGCCGTGGCGCCCATCGACACGCAGATCCAGGACACCTACTACATCGTGGCCCACTTCCACTACGTGCTGGTGGCCGGCTCGCTGTTCGCGCTGTTCGCCGGCTTCTACTACTGGGCGCCCAAGTGGAGCGGCGTGATGTACAACGAAAAGCGTGGCCAGATCCACTTCTGGTGGTCGATGATCGCCTTCAACGTGACCTTCTTCCCGATGCACTTCCTGGGCCTGGCCGGCATGCCGCGCCGCTACGCCGACTACCCGATGCAGTTCGCCGACTTCAACATGATCTCCTCGGTCGGTGCCTTCTTCTTCGGCTTCGCGCAGCTGTACTTCTTCCTGTTCGTGGTGCTGCCGGTGATGCGCGGCCAGGGCCAGCCGGCGCCGCAGC
Source organism: Pseudomonadota bacterium (assembly GCA_023394015.1). Classification (GTDB taxonomy): domain Bacteria; phylum Pseudomonadota; class Gammaproteobacteria; order Burkholderiales; family Burkholderiaceae_C; genus Ottowia. Next base: position 1,149 of record JAEXBL010000022.1, read on the forward strand.
GCCCGTGGGAAGGCGCCGAGGGCCTGGAATGGGAAGTGCCGTCGCCGGCGCCCTTCCACACCTACGAGAACCCGCCCAAGCTGGACGCCACGGCGACCCGCGTGATCGGCTGAAGGCGGCAGGACGCAGTCACCATGACCACGCCAGAGCAACGCAAGCGCAACGTCCGGCTGGGGCTGATCCTGGGCTCGGTGGCGCTGGTGTTCTTCATCGGCTTCATCGTCCGCATGGTGGTGCTGGGCGGCTGACGGAGAAGCGATGCGCGTGCAATCCGAAAACCTCAAGATGGTCGGCAAGCTGGCCGTGGTGGCGCTGGGCATGTTCGCCTTCGGCTACGCCATGATCCCGGTCTACCGCGCCATCTGCGTGGCCACCGGCATCAACATCCTGTCGCTGTCCGAGCGCCAGGTGCCCGGCGGCGGCAAGGCCGGCAAGGCGGCGCAGGTGATGCTCAACAGCCAGGTCGACAAGAGCCGCACCATCACCGTCGAGTTCGACGCCAACGTGCGCGGGCCCTGGCACTTCAAGCCGGCGCAGCGCACCATCCAGGTGCACCCGGGCGAGCTGGCCACGGTGATGTACGAGTTCCAGAACGTGCAGAACCGCCGCATGGCGGCCCAGGCCATTCCCAGCTACGCGCCGCGCCAGGCCACGGCGCACTTCAACAAGCTGGAGTGCTTCTGCTTCAACCAGTACACGCTGGAGCCGGGCGAGAAGAAGGAATGGCCGGTGGCCTTCGTGATCGACCCGCGCATCTCCAAGGATGTGACCACCATCACGCTGTCCTACACCTTCTTCGAGATCGGCGGCACGCCCTCGTCGCCCGCGGCACCGCAGGCGCAGGCGGCGACCGTGGCATCGGGGGCCGGGGCATGAGCGATCAGCCGGGCAGCCCGGCGCCGCAGGCCGGCCCGTCGTTCTGGCGCTCGCTGCGCATCGTGGCCTGGGGGTTTCTGGGCATTCGCAAGCGCAGCGAGTACCAGCAGGATCTGGCGCAGGTGAACCCGTTCCACATCGTCGTGGCGGGCATCGTCGGCGTGCTGCTGCTGGTGCTGCTGCTGCTGGGCATCGTCAACTGGGTGGTGTCGGGCAGCGCGCCGGCGGCTTGAAGGATTGAACAAGAAAACCTTCCGGAGCCACTGAAAATCAGGCGCCGGAAGCTATGAAATCGAGAGTACAGGAGTGAAGTGAGCATGTCCAGCACGACCCACGGCCAGACGCCGTACTACTTTGTTCCGGCCGAGTCGCGCCATCCGTTCATGGCGGCGGTCGGCATGTTCATGCTGATCGTCGGCGCCGCCATGTGGATGAACAGTGCGCCGTGGGCCCCCTACATGTTCTTCGGCGGCCTGGCCTGGTGGCTGTTCATCCTCTACCAGTGGTTTGGCGACGCCATCCGCGAGAGCGAGGGCGGGCTGTACGGCCGCAAGATCGACCTGTCCTACCGCTGGAGCATGAGCTGGTTCATCTTCTCGGAGGTGATGTTCTTCGGCGCCTTCTTCACCGCCCTGTGGTGGGCGCGCGCGCATTCGGTGCCCGAACTGGGCAGCCTGGAAAACGCCCTGCTGTGGCCCGACTTCAAGGCCGTGTGGCCCAGCGTGGCCGCCGGTGCCACGGCCTCGCCGGCCGGCACGGTGGAGCCGTTCCAGACCATGGGCCCGTTCTGGCTGCCCACCATCAACACCACGCTGCTGCTCACCTCGGGCGTCACGCTGACCATCGCCCACCACGCGCTGATCGCCAACCAGCGCGCGCGCTGCATCGCCTTCATGTGGGCCACGGTGCTGCTGGGCGCCATCTTCCTGGTGGTGCAGGGCTACGAATACTTCCACGCCTACCGCGACCTGAACCTCAAGCTCAGCTCGGGCGTGTACGGCTCCACCTTCTTCATGCTCACGGGCTTTCACGGCTTTCACGTGTTCGTGGGCATGCTGATGCTGCTGTTCATCACGCTGCGGCTGATGCGCGGGCACTTCACGCCCGAGCGCCACTTCGGCTTCGAGGGCGCGGCCTGGTACTGGCACTTCGTGGACGTGGTGTGGCTGGGCCTGTATATCCTCGTCTACTGGATGTAAGGCGGCTCGATTCAATCCCAGCAAAAAGAGCGCCGCGCGGCGCTCTTTTTGCTGGCAGGCGGGCAGGGCGGTCGCAAAGCCTTCAAGGCCCCACCGCAATGCCCGTCGGCCGAAGGTAGCCGAGCTTCCAGGCCAGCAGCACGCAAATGAACAGCAGCACCGACAAGCCCACCCGCACCGCCAGCGCGCGCCCCCTGCGCCGCGCGCGCCCCGGATCGTCGGGCTCGCCGGGCCGGCCGTGCTTCATCATGAAGAACAGGGCCGAGGCCAGGCTGCCGATGATGCCGATGAAGGCCAGGCCGACGAGTAGTTTGGTCATGGAGCGCATTATCCCGTGAGCCGCTGGCGTTCCGGCTGGCGTGGCGCGGTGGTGTTGCTGGCCGCCGCCATCGGCGTGGCGACCACCTTCTCGCTGGGGCGCTGGCAGCTGTCGCGCGCGGCCGAGAAGCAGGCCTTGTTTGCCGCCATCCAGCAGCGCCAGCAACTGCCGGCCCTCGATGGCGCCACCCTGGCCCAGCCCTTGAGCCAAGCCGACCAGGCTACGCTGCTGCACCGCAGCGTCACGCTGCGCGGCCAGTGGCTGGCCGAGCGGACGGTGTTTCTCGACAACCGGCCGATGCAGCGGCAAACGGGCTTCTACGTGTTCACGCCCCTGCGCCTGGCCGGCAGCGACGCCGTGGTGCTGGTGCAGCGCGGCTGGGCGCCGCGCCACATCGCCGAGCGCACCGCCTTGCCGCCGGTGCAAACGCCGGCCGGCGAGGTGGCGCTGGCGGGCCGCATAGCCGCGCACCCACCCAGGCTGTTGGCGCTGGGGCAGGAGCAGGGCGGGGCGATCCGGCAGAATCTCGACCTGGAGGCGTTCCGCGCCGAAACCGGCTTGCCGCTGGCGAACCTGATGGTGCTGCAGACCGGCGCCGCGTCCGAAGGCCTGCGGCGCGACTGGCCCGAGCCCGCCAGCGGCGTGGCCACGCACCACGGCTATGCTGTCCAGTGGTTTGGCCTGTGCGGCCTGATCGCACTGCTTTTTCTGTGGTTTCAAGTTGTCCGACCTTTCATCCGCTCCCGCCGCTCCTGAAGCCCTGCCAGGCCAGCAACCGCTGGGCCTGACGGTGCACACCCTGCCCACGCCTGGCGCCGTCGCGGTGCAGGACGAGCGCCGCACGCGCCGCGGGCGCCTGCAGATGCTGCTGCTGGCGCTGGTGTGCGCGGCGCCGGTGGTGGCGTCCTATTTCAGCTACTACGTGCTGCGGCCCGAGGGGCGGCGCAACTTTGGCGAGCTGATCGAGCCGCAGCGCCCGATCCCCGCCGCGGCGGCCACCGACCTGAGCGGCCGCCCGTTCGACCTGCGCTCGCTCAAGGGCCAGTGGCTGCTGGTGAGCGTGGCCGGTGGCGGCTGCGACGCCGGCTGCCAGAACAACCTGTACCTGCAGCGCCAGCTGCGCGAAAGCCTGGGCCGCGACAAGGACCGGCTGGACTGGGTGTGGCTGGTCAGCGACGACATCCGCATTCCCGAAGCCCTGCGCCCGGCGCTGGGGCAGGCCACCGTGGTGCGCGTGCCGACCCCGGCCCTGGCCGAATGGCTGCAGCCGGCCGCCGGCGCGCAGCTGGCCGACCACCTGTACGTGGTCGACCCCATGGGGCACTGGATGCTGCGCTTTCCCCCGCAACTGGACAAGGCCAGCGCCGCCAAGGCCAAGCGCGACCTGGAGCGGCTGATGCGCGCTTCGGCCAGCTGGGACACGGCCGGTCGTTGACACCGCGATGGACACCACGCCGCTCTACAACCTGAGCCCGCTGCTGCGCCTGATGGGCATGGGCCTGGTGATCGCGCTCGGCCCGCTGGCCTGGCTGTGGCTGCGCCACGCCGGCGCCAGCCCGGCGCGGCGCCTGCAGGCGCTGACGCTGCTGACGCTGTTTCTCACCTTCGACCTGGTGCTGTTCGGCGCCTTCACGCGGTTGACCGATTCAGGCCTGGGCTGCCCCGACTGGCCCGGCTGCTACGGCCAGGCCAGCCCGGTGGGCGCGCGCGAACACATCGCCGCCGCGCAGGCGGCCATGCCCACCGGCCCGGTCACGCACGGCAAGGCCTGGGTGGAGATGATCCACCGCTACCTGGCCACCGGCGTGGGCGTGCTCATCATCGTGCTGGCGCTCGGCACGTGGTGGCAATGGCGGCGCGACCGCGCCGCACCCGCGGGCGCGCCGGCGACGCAGGTGCTGCATCCCGGTTGGCCCTGGCTGACGCTGGCCTGGGTGTGCGCGCAGGGGGCCTTCGGCGCGCTCACGGTGACCATGAAGCTGTTTCCGGCCATCGTCACCCTGCACCTGCTGGGCGGCGTGGGCCTGCTGGTGCTGCTGGCGGTGCAGGCCGAGCGCTACCGCCAGGCCGCCGGCGCCGGGGTCGAGCCGCTGGGCGGCGGTCTGCGCGCACTGCTGTGGGCGTCGGCGCTGATGGTGGGGCTGCAGATCGCGTTGGGCGGCTGGGTCAGCACCAACTATGCCGTGCTGGTGTGCAATACCTTCCCCATGTGCCAGGGCAGCTGGTGGCCGGAGATGGACTTTGCGCAAGGCTTCGAACTGTGGCGCCCGCTGGGCCTGTCGGGCGACGGCACGCAACTGGAGTTTCACGCGCTGACGGCGATCCACTACACGCACCGGCTGTTCGCCTACGCCGTGTTCGGCGTGCTGGGCCTGCTGGCCTGGCGCCTGCACCGGCACGGCCGGCTGGCGGCGCAGCGGCGCTGGGTCGTGGCATTGGCCGCGCTGCAATTGCTCACTGGGCTGTCGAACGTGGTGCTCGATTGGCCGCTGCTGGCCGCCGTGCTGCACACCGGCGGCGCCGCGGCGCTGATGACGGTGCTGGCCTGGGCGCTGTGCGCCAGCCGCCGGGCCGAGTTGCCGGTGCGCGCCGCTGCCGAGGCACGCCACCGCCAAGGGGCCGCCGCATGAGTACGCAGTCTGCCACCCCCGCCGCCAGGCTGCCCGGCATGCCGGTCTGGCGCCAGTACTACGTGCTGACCAAGCCGCGCGTGGTGCAGCTCATCGTGTTCTGCGCGCTGATCGGCATGGTGCTGGCCGTGCCGGGGCTGCCCAGCGGCGCGGCGCTGGCGCGCATGGCCGTGGCCTGCGTGGGCATCTGGCTGGTGGCGGGCGCGGCGGCGGCCTTCAACTGCCTGATCGAGAAAACCATTGACGCCAAGATGAAGCGCACCGCCTGGCGCCCCACCGCGCGTGGCCAGCTGAGCGACGTGCAGGCGCTGGGCTTCTCGGCGGTGCTGTGCGCCATCGGCTCGGCCATCCTGTACGTGTGGGTCAATCCGCTGACCATGTGGCTGACCTTCGCCACCTTCGTCGGCTACGCGGTCATCTACACCGTCATCCTCAAGCCGCTGACGCCGCAGAACATCGTCATCGGCGGCGCCAGCGGCGCCATGCCGCCGGTGCTGGGCTGGACGGCCATGACCAACCATGTTGGGCCCGAGGCGCTGATCCTGTTCCTGATCATCTTCCTGTGGACGCCGCCGCACTTCTGGGCACTGGCGCTGTACCGCGTGGAGGACTACCGCAAGAGCGGCCTGCCCATGCTGCCGGTGACGCACGGCAACGAGTTCACCCGGCTGCAAATCCTGCTCTACACCTTCATCCTGCTGGCCGCCTGCCTGCTGCCCTTCATCCACCGGCTGAGCGGCTGGATCTACCTGGTGGCGGCGCTGGTGCTGAACGCCGGTTTCATCTGGCATGCCTTCAAGCTGTGGCGCCACTATTCCGACCAGCAGGCCCGCAAGACCTTTCGCTTTTCGCTGATCCATTTGTCGCTGTTGTTCGCGGCGCTGCTGCTGGATCATTACATCGGATGAGGCACCCCCTGTGTCGCCTTCGGCGCCTTCCCCCTCTCCTGCGGGAGGGGGACGCACCCGATGGCCGGGGAAACCCCGGCCATGGGTGCCTGGGCATGGCCTGCTACGCGGCCTCCGGACTCTTGGCGATCTTGGCGCTGCCGGTGCTGCGCAGCACCCTGGAGCATTGATATGAACCCACGTCGTTTTGCTATTCAGAAAATAGCTGCTTGCGCCTTGCTGCCAAGCGCTGCAGCCATGTTGACTGCCTGCCAGCCGGGCAAACCGCAGTTTCGCGGCATCGACATCACCGGCGCCGACTACGCGCAGGACTTCCAGCTCACCGACTTCGACGGCCAGCCGCGCGCGCTGCAGGATTTTCGCGGCAAGGCGGTGGTGCTGTTCTTCGGCTTCACCCAGTGCCCCGACGTGTGCCCGACCACCATGAACGAGATGGCACAGGTCAAGCAGTTGCTGGGCGCCGATGGCGACAAGCTGCAGGTGCTGTTCGTCAGCATCGACCCCGAGCGCGACACGCCGGTGGTGCTCAAGGCCTACATGGGCAGCTTCGACCCGAGCTTCCTGGGCCTGTACGCGGCCTCGCCCGAGGCGCTGGCGCAGCTGGCCAAGGACTTCAAGGTCTATTACAAGAAGGTGGAGGGCAAGACGCCCACCAGCTACAGCATGGACCACACCGCCGCCAGCTACATCTACGACCCGCAGGGCCGGCTGCGCCTGTACAGCCGCTACGGCAGCAAGCCGGAGGCGGTCGCCGAGGACATCAGGCTGTTGCTGCAGGGCGCCTGAGGCCGGCGGCACCTGCCAACGCGGGCTGGCAAGCGCCAGCAGCCATGTGGCGGACAGCGCGCCGGCCTATTCGGCCTTGATGCCCTGCGTGCGGATGATGCCGCCCAGCACCTGCGTGTCGCTGTGGATGCGGTTGGCCAAGCCTTCGGGCGACGAGCCCACCGCCTGCCAGCCCTGCTGGAACAGGCGCTGGCGCATCTCGGGCGTGCGCACGATGGCGCCGACGGCGGCGGCCAGCTTGTCGACATGCGCCCGGGGCATGCTGGCCGGGGCGGCGACGGCGTTCCAGATTTCCAGGTTGAAGTCCTTCACGCCGGCATCGGCCAGGCTGGGCAGGTCCGGCACCAGCGCGCTGCGCCCGCTGGAGGTGACGCCGATGCCGCGCAGCTTGCCGGCCTTGATCTGCGTCTGTGCCAGCGCCGGCGGCAGCATCGACACCTGCAGATCACCCGCCACCAGGGCGTTGAACACCTGCGGGTAGCCGGGGTAGGGCACGTGCACCGGCGCCAGCCCGGCGCGGTTTTTCAGCAGCTCCATGCCGATGTGGCCGACGGTGCCCACGCCGGGCGAGCCGTAGCTCCACTGGTCCTCACCGGCACGCGCGGCGGCCAGGAAGGCGCGCGCGTCGGCGCCGGGCGCCAGCCCCGGCACCTTGGCCGGCGCCACCAGCACCAGCGGCGCCACGCCGACCAGGCTGATGGGCGCCAGGTCCTTCAGCGGGTCGTAGCGCACGGCGGGGTTCAGCAGCCGGGCGATGGTCATGTTGCCGTTGATCATCAGGCCGATGGTGTGGCCGTCGGTGGCCTTGGCCACGGCGTCGGCGCCGATGTTGCCGCCCGCGCCGGCGCGGTTGTCCACGATCACCGGCTGGCCCAGCGCCTTCTCCAGCGGCGCGGCCAGCGCGCGCGCCGTCAGATCGGGCGACGAGCCGGCCGGAAAGCCGACCACGATGCGCAGCGGCTTGCTGGGCCAGGCGGCCTCTTGGGCGTGGGCCGGGGCGGTGCCGATGCAGGCGAGCAGGGCGGTGGCCGCAAGCAGTGCGCGGCGGGGCAAGGAGGCAGTGGGCATGGATTGAAGCAAGGAGTAGGGGAGGATGTTGCGGGCGCAATCAGTTGAGCCGCGTTTTCAGTGAGTGGTGCGCCTTCGACCGTTGCGCTCAAGCAAAAGCCCGAGCAAACCCGGGCTTTGTGAAGTTTGCAACCGCCGCCGGCGGCTTGCGGGCCGTCAGGCGTATTCGGCCAGCGCCGATCGCATCTTCTTCATGGCCGCCACCTCGATCTGGCGGATGCGCTCGGCGCTGACACCATACTCGGACGCCAGCTCGTGCAGCGTCATGCCGCCCGAGCCGTCGTCGTTCACGTTCAGCCAGCGCTCGGTGACGATGCGGCGGCTGCGCTCGTCCAGGCTCTTCAGCGCGGTGGCGATGCCCTCGGTGGCCAGCACGTCGCGCTGGGCCGATTCGATCATGGCCGTGGGCTCGTGGCGGTCGTCCGACAGATAGGCGATGGGGCCAAAGGCCTGCTCGCCGTCGTCGGCCGGCGCCGGGTCCAGCAGGATGTCGCCGCCGGACAGGCGCGTTTCCATCTCGCGCACCTCGTCGGGCTTCACCTTCAGCTCGCGCGCCACCACATCGACCTGCGCGTCGGTCAGCGCCTCGCGGTGGGTGATGTCGTCGGCCGCGTCTTCGACCTTGAAGCCCTGCTTCATCGAGCGCAGGTTGAAGAACAGCTTGCGCTGCGCCTTGGTGGTGGCCACCTTGACCAGGCGCCAGTTCTTCAGGATGTATTCGTGGATCTCGGCCTTGATCCAGTGCAGCGCGTAGCTGACCAGGCGCACGCCCTGGTCCGGGTCGAAGCGCTTGACGGCCTTCATCAGGCCCACGTTACCTTCCTGGATCAGGTCGGCGTGCGGCAGGCCATAGCCCAGGTACTGGCGCGAGGTCGCCACCACCAGGCGCAGGTGCGACAGCACCAGCTTGCCGGCGGCTTCCAGACTGCCGGTGTCGCGCAACTCGCGCGCGAAACGCTGCTCTTCCTCCTGCGTCAGCATCGGCAGGCGGTTGACGGCGGTGATGTAGGCGTCCAGATTGCCCAACGGCGGTACCACAGCCCACGGGTTGGCCAGCGCCACAGCGTTTGCTGAAGTCTTTGCCGTTTGAGTCATCGTCGAATGTCCTTTCATATTGCTCAAGTATTCTAGCACTCTCTTGGAGTCAGTGCTAATGGCAAAGTTCAAAGCGGGTTGGTGCTGCCCGTGCTTTGAATGCGGTTGGCTTCAGGAGCCATTTTTCACGCTGCAAGCTTGCAGGGGTGTAGGAAGCCGGCGCGTTCTTGATGCAGACAGGGCGCTTCTGACTCTGTGCCGCCCGAGGTGTCCGCCAAGCAGCCCGGC
>JAEXBL010000138.1 GCA_023394015.1 Pseudomonadota bacterium
GCGCAGCACCACGTGCATGTGGCCGGTGGGCAGCACACGCTCCCACCGCGCCGGAAATGCCGGGGCCGCGCGGCTGCACGGCATGCTGGCCCACAGCGTCTCGATCCAGGCCGCCAGTGCGGGGTGCGTGGGGGGCCGCTGGAACATGCGCCGCCTCAGCGTCGGGCCATGCCGGCCCTGCGGGCGCCGGGGTGCCGGGCGGCGCCGGGCCTCGTGGCCTGCGCGCGGGCTTGGTCGCGCAGCGAGAAAATGCTCATGGCGGCCATGCTAGCGCCGCTCGATCAGCCGCGTGGGCATCAGGGGCAGGTGCTCCGGGGCGGCGCGGGCTGCCATAACATCGGCGCATGACCGATCCGCGCACCCGACTCATCCATCACCCCTACCAGCCGCCCGAAGGCTTTGCCGCGCCGATGCCGGGCGTGTTCAAGGCATCCACGGTGATCTTTCCCGACGTGGCCGCCATGCGCGCGCGCGACTGGAAGAACAAGGGCGGCTACACCTACGGTCTGCACGGCACGCCCACCACCTTCGTGCTGGAGGAGCGCATCGCCGCGCTCGAGGGCGGGCTGCAATGCGTGCTGGTGCCCAGCGGCCTGGCGGCGATCGCCAACGTGGCGCTGGCGCTGCTCAGGACGGGCGACGAGGTGTTGATTCCCGACAACGCCTACGGCCCCAACAAGGCGCTGGCCGAGGGAGAGCTGGCCGCTTTCGGCATCACGCACCAGTTCTACGACCCGATGGACGTGGCCGACCTGGCCGCGCGTATCAATGAGCGGACCAGGCTGGTGTGGCTGGAGGCCGCCGGCTCGGTGACCATGGAGTTCCCCGACCTGATCGCGCAGGCGCGCCTGTGCCGCGCGCGCGGCGTGACCAGCGCGCTCGACAACACCTGGGGCGCGGGCCTGGCCTTCAACCCGTTCGACCTGGACGGGCAGGGCGGGGGCGTGGACGTGTCGGTCCACGCGCTGACCAAGTACCCCAGCGGCGGCGGCGACGTGCTGATGGGCAGCGTGACCACGCGCGACGAGGCCCTGCACCTGAAGATCAAGCTCGCCCACATGCGCCTGGGCCTGGGCGTGGGCGCCAACGATGCCGAAAGCCTGCTGCGCGCGCTGCCCAGCATCGGCCTGCGCTACCGCGCGCAGGACCACGCCGCGCGCGAGCTGGCGCGCTGGTGCAGCGGGCAGGCCGCCTTCGCGCAGGTGCTGCACCCCGCCTTGCCCGGCGCGCCCGGGCATGTGCACTGGCAGCAGGGGTGCGGTGCCGCCGATGCGCGGGGCGAGGGCGCGGCGGCGGGCCTGTTCAGCGTGATGGTCGACGCGCGCCTTTCGCCCGCGCAGGTGGACGCCTTCTGCGACGCGCTGGAACTGTTCAAGCTGGGCTACAGCTGGGGCGGGCCGGTGAGCCTGGTGGTGCCCTACGAGCTGGCCAGCATGCGCGCGCAGTGGCCGGCGCACCTGCAGCGCGGCACGCTGGTGCGTTTTTCGCTGGGGCTGGAGGCCGTGGCCGACCTGCAGGCCGACATCGCGCAGGCGCTGGCGCGCGCGCTGCCGGCCTGATTAGCTATTATTAAAATAGCTGCCTGCGCCCATTGGGCGGGCGCAGGTAGCCAGTTTCATTCATTTTCGTTCACGCTGTGGATTCGCTTTCGCAAATCGTGCTGGGCGGCGCCGTGGCCGCCGCCATCGCGCCGGCGGCGCACCGCCGCGCGGCGCTGCTGGCCGGCGCCGCGCTGGGCACTCTGCCCGATCTCGACGGGCTGGTGATCGCGCGCCTGACCAGCGACCCGGTGCAGTGGATGACGCTGCACCGCGGCGCCTCGCATTCGCTGTTCGTGCTGCCGCTCGTGGCGTGGTTCATCTGGTGGCTGTTTCGCCGCCGCGGTGGGCGCGTGGCGCAGGCGCCGCGGCGCTGGTTCTGGGCCATGCTGGCGGTGCTGGTCACGCACCCCTTGCTGGATGCCTTCACGGTGTACGGCACGCAACTGTTCTGGCCGCTGCCGGTGTCGCCCACCTGGTGGTCCACGGTGTTCATCATCGACCCGCTCTACACCGTGTGGCTGCTGCTGGCCTGCGCGGTGGCCTGGTTCGCGCGCGAGCGGCTGCTGGCGCAGCGCGTGCTGGTGGCGGGGCTGATCGTCTCCAGCGCCTACCTGGGCTGGTCGGTGCTGGCCAAGGGCATGGTCGACCGGGCGGCCACGGCCACGCTGGCGTCGATGGGCCTGCAGCAGGCGCCGCGCTTTTCGGTGGCCACGCCCTTCAACACCCTGCTGTACCGCGTGGTGGTGCTGACACCCGAGGGCGACTACCTGGTGGGCGACCGCTCCGTGCTGGCCGACCGGGGGCCGATGCGCTTCACGCGCCACGCCACCGACCAGACGGCCCTGCAGTCGGCCGCGCATCTGCCCGCCGTGCAGCGGCTGATGTGGTTCAACGGCGGCTTCATGCGCGCGCAGATCCGGCGCCAGGCGCAGGGCCGGGCGCAGGCCGACGTGCTGGTGCTCAGCGACCTGCGCATGGGCAGCGAGCCGGACTACAGCTTCAACTTCGCCGTGGCGCGGCGGCAGGGTGGGGCGTGGCAGGCCATCGCGCCCGAGCGCGTGCCGGGCCTGGTGCTCACGCGCGACGCCGTCGCCGCCGCCCTGCGCCAGCAGTGGCAGCGCATCTGGTACATGCCGGGGGCCTAGGGTTCGCGCGGCTTGCCACGGCCTCGCGCGCTGGCTTATGCTGGCCGCGGTTTTTCTCCCGACCGCCCGCCGCATGACCGACCGCGCTCCCGACGTTCCGCCCGCCATCGATCCGCCCCCTGCCGACGGCTACCAGCCCTACGTGCCCCCGCCGTCCACGGTGCCCCAGGCCATCATGCAGCCGCTGGGCCTGGGCGATCCGCTGCGCTGGCTGGCCCGGGGCTGGCGCGCCCTGCGGGCGG
>JAEXBL010000145.1 GCA_023394015.1 Pseudomonadota bacterium
CCCTGGCGCTGCTGCTCGGCGCTGTGCGCGTCTTCGGCGTCGAAGCTCTCGCGCACCGTGACGCCATCGGCGCCGTCGATGAACTCGACGCGCACGGCGCGCCCGTCGCTCATCACGTACTCGATCAGGCGCTGCGGCGCGATGCGCGTGTAGGTGCCCTCGAAGTCGAAGCCGGCGCTGCCGTCCCGGGCCTCCATGCGCGCGCAGAACGTGCCGCCCTCGCGCAGATCCACGCGGGCGCGCGGCGTGTGCCAGTCGGGCGAGGCGGCGTTCCATTGCTCGATGGCACGCGGGTCGTTCCAGGCTGCCCAGACGCGGGCCATGGGGGCGTGGACGGTGGTTTCAACGGTGATGTTCATGGATGTTTCCTTTGGGTCGAGCGTTTTGGTCAGGCTGCCGTGGCAGCGTCGAGGGACGAGCCGTGCGCCCCGGCGGGGACGTAGCTCAGCCGCAGCACGTCCGGGCCGATCCGCTCGGCGGCCGTGAGGTGCAGCGGTGGTCGTGCGCCGGCGAACAGCGGCTTGCCGCTGCCCAGCACGACGGGGTGCAGGTAGATGCGGTACTCGTCGATCAGGCCCAGCCAGGTCAGGCCGTGGGCGAGGCGCGGGCCGCCGACGGCGATCTCGCCGCCGTGCTGGGCCTTGATTTTTTTCATCGCACCTTCCAACTCGTCCTGCACCAGCCGGGCGTTGGGGCCGACCGACGCCAGAGTGCGCGAGACCACCCACTTCGTCTGCCGGCGCCACGCGGCCGCGAAGGCGCTCTGGTCGGCATTCCATTCGGGGTGCTCGTCATCCCAGTAGCGCATGACTTCATACAGTTGCCGCCCGTAGACGCTGCCGGTCTGCGCCGCGGCTGCTGTAATGAAATGCCGGAACAGGGTGCGATCCGGCCCAAACGCCGTGTGATCGACGTAGCCGTCCAGCGACTGGTTCATGGCGAACACGAACTTGGCCATGCGGCTGATTCCTCTTGCGCCTCAAGCCATGGCCACGTTCACCATCCACGGCGTGCCGAAACGGTCGGTCACCATGCCAAAGCCGAGCGACCAGAAGGTCTTGTCGAAGGGCATGGTCACCTCGCCGCCCTGGGCCAGGGCGTCGAACACGCGGCGGCCTTCGGCGCTGTCGTCCACGCCGATCGACACCCACAGGCCCCGTGGTTTCTGGTAGCCGCCGCCGCAGGTCTCGTCGGCGCCGGGCAGGGTGTCGGAGCCCATCAGCGCCTGGCTGCCGACCTGCAGGTGCACGTGCATGATGCGGTTCCTGGCCTCGTCCGGCACGGGCGGCATGCCCTCGCCCGGCGGCATCTCGTCAAAGGTGCTCTGGTGCACCACGGTGCCCTTGAACACCTGCTTGTAATAGGAAAAGGCCTCGGCGCAGTCGCCGTCGAAGTTGAGGTAGGGGACGAATTGCATGGTGGGCTCCGGTGAAGAAGGTCAGTGGGGAAGGTTGAGTTGCCAGGAGACGCCGAAGCGGTCGGCCAGCCAGCCGAAGCGGCGGCTGAAGCCGTAGTCGGCCAGCGGCATCAGCACGCCGCCGCCGTCCGACAGCGCGTCGAACAGTTGCTGCAACTGCTCCGGGCTGTCGCAGTCGACGAAGATCGAACTGGACGGCGTGAAGGTGAAGGCATGCACCGGCGGGCTGTCGCTGAACAGGAAGTCGCTGCCGCAAATCGCCACCCGCGCCAGCATCACGGTGCCGCCGTTGGCGGTGGGCGTGGGGTGGCGCTGCATGGCCAGCACGCGCGTGTCGGGCAGGGTGGCGGTGTAGAAGTCGATGGCCGCCTGGGCTTGACCCTTGAACATCAGAAAAGGCGTGGCGCGGCTCATGTCGGTTACCTCCGGCGCTCGCGCGCCACATGAAGCACATGACGCATGACCGCGCGCTGACGAGCGCATGACGAATGACAAAAGGTATCGACTCGCGCCTCACTGTTGTCATTGGTCATGGCGCGCCAGCGCCGGTCATCGAGCGCAGCGAGGTCATGTTTCACTTCAGCCGCCTTCGAAAGCCCGGCGCAGCGCGGCCAGGTCGAGTTTCTTCATCGGCATCAGCGCCGCCATGTAGCGCTCCACCGCGGCGCGGTCACCGGAGCTCTCGATCTCTTCGTACAGCCGGGGCACGATCTGCCAGGACAGGCCGTAGCGGTCCTTCAGCCAGCCGCATTGCTGCGCCGCCGGGTCGCCGCCCTGCGACAGGGCGTTCCAGTAGTGGTCGATCTCGTCCTGCGTGTCGCACAGCACCATCAGCGACAGTGCCTCGGTGAACCTGAACAGCGGGCCGCCGTTGAGCGCCAGAAAGGGCTGGCCGTCCAGCTCGAACGACACGGTCATCACGCTGCCGGGCGCCATGCGGTGCTGCTCGCACCCGGCCTCGGTGTAGCGGGCGATGGCGCCGACGCGCGAGTGGGGGAAGATGCCGGTGTAATGCGCGGCGGCTTCCTCGGCCTGGTGGGCGAACCACAGGCAGGGCTGGATGCGCGGGCGCAGCCGGTGGATGGTCTTGGGCATGGGATTTCCTGCGGTGGGGTGGCGGCGCTCAGGCGCTGGCCAGCCAGCGAAAGCCGCCGTAGATCAGGCGCTGGCCGTCGAAGGGCATCTTCTGCGGCATCTCGGGGTCGGCCATGACGGTGTCCATGGCCGCGTCGCGCACCGCCTTCGAGGGCCAGAGGATCCACGAGAACACCACCGTCTCGTCGGGCTGGCGGTGCACCGCCATGGGCATCGAGGTCAGCTTGCCCTCGGGCACGTCGTCGCCCCAGCACTCGATGACTTCGAGCGCGCCGTGCTTCTTGAAGACCTTGGCGGCCTCGATGGCGTGCTGGCGGTAGGCCTCGCGATTGGCCGTGGGCACGGCGGCCAGGGCGGTATCGACATAGTGATCGGCTTGCATTTGAAACTCCTTTGTGGACAGTGTTCACAAATTTTGCGCCTTAAAATGGACGCCGTCCACATTAAAAATGTAAAACTGTATGAGCC
>JAEXBL010000237.1 GCA_023394015.1 Pseudomonadota bacterium
CGCCCAGGCGATGCCGCCGAAGGCCGCCACGGTGAGCAGGCCGGCGATGATCTTGGCCAGGTCCTGCCAGCTCGGGCTGTCGAAGCCCAGGCTTTTCAGCAGGTCGAACTGGCGGCTCTGCGTGTAGTTCAGCACCCACTGGTTCCAGCCGTTGTTGATGGCTTCCCAGGTGGCGCGCAGTTGCGCCAAGAGCGTCGGGCTGAGCGTGGCGATGGCGCCGGCGACCGCGCCGTCGGGCCGGCGCAGGCGCTGGTACTGGCCCACGCGGCTGGGCATCACGGCGCCGGTGGGGTCGATGCGCACCCAGCCCTGGAGGGCGAACCAGACTTCCGTCCAGGCGTGGGCGTCGGCGTTGCGCACCGTCCAGTAGCCGTCCACGTTGTTCATCTCGCCGCCCTGAAAGCCGGTGACGATGCGCGCCGGCACGCCGGCGGCGCGCAGCAGCACCACGAAGGCGGAGCTGATGTGCTCGCAAAAGCCGGCCTTGGTGTCGAACCAGAATTCGTCCGCCATGTGCTGGCCGGCCACGCCCGGCTCCAAGGTGTAGGTGTAGCCGCCGCTGCGCAGGCGCTCCAGCACGGCGCGCACCAGGGCCTCGGGCTCGCCGCCCGTGGCTTGCTTCAGCTCGTCGGCCAGCGCCAGCGTGCGCGGGTTGAAGCCGCCGGGCAGCTGCAGGTAGGCGGCGTGGTCGCGGCGCGGGCGGCCGTCCCAGCCGGTGAGACCGTAGCGGAACTGCGGGTGGCTGACGGCGCGGTAGCGCAGCAGGTCGGTCAGCGGGCGGTAGCTGATCCATTGCATGTCGGCCGTCATGCGCGCGTGGCGGCCCGCGGGCAGCTCGGGCGGGGTGCCGGCCACGTCCAGCGTCAGCAGCCACGGGCGGCGGCTGGGCTCCAGCGTGACCTCGTAGCGCACCGGCGGGCCGGACACCTGCAGGTCGGCCGGGCCGGGCGCGCCAATGGCGTCGAAGCCGTCGCCACCGCCCACCGCGGTCCAGTTGCGGCCGTCGAAGCGGCTCAGCACCGGGCCGCGGAAGTACAGATCGCGCTGCGGCGGCGGCTCGCCGTCCCATTTCACGCGCAGGGCGATGCCTTCGTCCAGCGCCAGCTCGGCCACGTTGCCCACCTGCATGGTCGACGACAGGCCGGTCTTGCCCATGAGCGCGTCGCTGGGCAGGCCCCACAGCGGTGCAAAGCGGGGGAAGAACACGAACAGCGCCACCATCACCGGCGCCCCGGCCAGCGCCATCCGGCAGGCCACCAGTGCCGATTCGCGCAGGCTGGGCTGGCCCACCGGGCGGTGCGCGTTGACCAGCGCCGTCAGCAGCCCCAGCAGCCCCGGCAGCATGGCCGCGGCCACCGGCAGCGACTGCGAGTAGAAGAAGTTGGTGAGCATGGCGAAGAAGCCGAGGAAGAACACCACCAGCGCATCGCGCCGCGCGCGCAGCTCCAGCGTCTTCAGCGTCAGCAGCACCACCACCAGGGTCACACCGGCATCGCGCCCCAGCAGCGTCCGGTGCGAGGCCCAGGTGCCCGCCAGCGTGACCAGCAGCAGCGCCACCAGCCACCAGCGCCCCGGCAGCGGCCGCCCGGTGACGGCCAGCCGCCCGCGCCACAGCAGCACGCCCGCCGCCAGCAGCGAGCACCACACCGGCAGGTGCGCCACCTGCGGCAGGATCACCCAGCCGATCACCGCCAGCAGAAACAGCGTGTCGCGCGCCTCGCGCGGCAAGTGGCGCAAACGGTCCAGCAGCTTCATGGCCAACTGACCCCGACACAGCACCCGCATACGCGCTGAGCCGGCCCGCCGCGGCTGCGCAGCAAGCCGCCGCCAACGGCCGCGGAGCAGGCCACCCGGGAACGGCGTCGCCGGGGTCCCCCCGGCGACTGCCGTTGTCCCCCTGGGGGGCTGAGGTCTGCGGCTCCAAGTCTGCCTGCGCAGACTTGGACAGACCGAAGGGCCGAAGCCTCTGGCTTCGAGCGCGTGGCGGCCGGAGGCGCCTCAGGGGGGACGACATTTTTTGGGGTCAACATGCCGCCAGCGCCTCCAGACACCGCAGCCGCTGCGCCATGCCGCCGGCGGGCGCGATCTCCACGCCGGGCAGGCGCAGGCCGTAGTCCAGGCCCTGCTCGTCGGCCATCAGCACCCAGGCCGTCAGGCGCGACACGCGGCCTTCCACGTCCAGCCCGCCCAGGCGGGCAAAGTCCAGCCACAGCTCCTGCCGCTGCATGTGCAGCGTGTCGCGGCTGACCAGCTCGTCCGACTTGGCGAACTTCTTCCACACGATCAGTTTCATCGGGTCGCCGCGCTGGTAGGCGCGCACGCCGTCGAATTCACCGCTGGCCCGCGCGCCGCCGGCCAGGCCCGCGCCCGAGCGCGGCTCGCCCGGCGGCAGGGCGGGCGGCAAGGGCTCGGGCGCCGGCCACACCAGCACCTGCGCCGCCGGGCGCCACACCGTCCAGACGCGGAAGGTGCCCAGCGGAAAGCGCGTTTCGGCCGTCAGCGTGGGCACGCGGTGCAGCCCGCGCCGCGCCGGCTTGAAGCTGACCTGCACCGTGGCCTGTCCTTGCGCGGGCACGTCGGCCCAGGACCAGTGCGCGGTGTCCAGCAGCGCCACGCCGATGGCATGGCGCGGCCTGCGGCGGGCGTTGGCCAGGCGCACGTCCAGCACCGCCAGGCCGCCGGCAAACAGCGGCTGCGGCGTCAGCAGGTGCAGCTGCAGCCCGCGCAGCGTGTTGTGGCACACCACCATGCCCGCCGCCGCGCTGCCGGCCAGCAAAAAGGTGAGCAGGTAGCCCAGGCTGAGCTGGTAGTTGATGCTGCCAATCAGCAGCACCACCAGCGTGCTGGCCAGCATCCAGCCCGCGCGCGTGGGCAGGATGTAGACGTTGCGCTGCGTCAGCACAAGGCTGTCCGACAGCGGCAACCGGTCGTGCCACCACCGGCGGATCCGTGCGCTGGCGCGGGCACGCCATTGCCACCAGCGCAGGGCGGTTGTGGTGTTCATCGCGATGACGAATGACGCCGGCTGCGCCGGGCCATGACAAATGACCAATGTCCCATCATGTGCGGCGCCTTGTCATTCGTCATTGAAGCCGCGCCAGCGGCGAAGTGATTGGTCATGGCAGGGGCACGGCATCGATCATGGCCCGCACCTGCTCCACCGCGCCGCGGCCGGCGTCGCTGACGGGCACCATGCGGTGCGCCACGCACTGCGGCAGGATGGCCTGCACGTCGTCGGGCGCCACGTAGTCGCGCCCGGCGATCAGCGCCTGCGCCCGCGCCGCGCGCATCAGCGCGATGCCGGCGCGCGGCGACAGGCCCTGCAAGAACCAGCGCCCGTTGCGCGTGGCGGCGATCAGGTCCTGCACGTAGTCCAGCAGCGGCTCGGCCACGTGCACGCGGGCCACGGCCTGCTGCAGCGCGGCCAGTTCCTCGGCATTCAGCACCGCCGGCAGCGTGGCCAGCATGTCGCGCCGGCCGTGGCCAGCCAGCAACTCGCGCTCGGCGGCGCGCTCGGGGTAGCCCAGGCTGATGCGCATCAGAAAGCGGTCGAGCTGCGACTCGGGCAGCGCATAGGTGCCGAGCTGGTCAAAGGGGTTCTGCGTGGCAATGACGAAGAAGGGCCAGGGCAGGGGGCGCGTTTCGCCCTCCACGCTGACCTGCTTTTCCTCCATCGCCTCCAGCAGCGCCGACTGGGTCTTGGGGCTGGCGCGGTTGATCTCGTCGGCCAGCAGCACCTGGGCGAACACCGGGCCGGGATGGAACACGAAGGCCTCCCGCCCGCGGTCGTACACCGACACGCCCGACAGGTCGCTCGGCATCAGATCGGCCGTGAACTGCACGCGCGAAAACTGCAGCCCGAAGGTGCGCGCCAGCGCCTGCGCCAGCGTGGTCTTGCCCACGCCGGGCACGTCCTCGATCAGCAGGTGGCCGCCCGCCAGCAGGCAGGCCACGCCGTCCTGCACCTGTGCCGGCTTGCCGACCATCACCGTGTTAAGCTGATTCAGCACGGCTTTGAGCTTCTGTGTCACGTCCATGCAAGGAAGGTAACGGATATTCGATTCCGTATAGCGAGAAGAAGGAGACAGCTATGGGTAAAACCGGGTTTTTCACACATCCCGATTGCCGCAAGCATGACATGGGCGCCGGCCACCCCGAGTGTCCCGAGCGGCTCGACGCCATCGAGGACCGGCTGCTGATCACCGGCGTGGCCGATGCGCTGGAGCGGCGCGAAGCCACCCCCGCCGCCATGGGCGAGCTGCTGCTGGCGCATGGCCGCCGGCACGTGGCGGCACTGCGCGGCCTGAACGACATCCTGGTCGAGGAAATCCAGGCCGGCGGCCCGGACCACTACTCGCTCGACCCCGACACCTCGATGAACAGCCACACCTACCGCGCCGCGCTGCTGTCGGCCGGTGCCGCCATCGACGCGGTGGACGCGGTGATGACCGGCGAGCTGACCAACGCCTTCTGCAACACCCGCCCGCCCGGCCACCACGCCACGCGCAACCAGGCCATGGGCTTTTGCTTTTTCAGCAACGTGGCGGTGGCCGCCAAGTACGCCTGCGAGCGCCATGGCCTCAAGCGCGTGGCCATCATCGACTTCGACGTGCACCATGGCAACGGCACCGAGGACATCGTCGCCGGCGACGAGCGCATCCTGATGGTCAGCTTCTTCCAGCACCCGTTCTACCCCGAGGGCGGCACGCTGAAGACCGACACCAACCTGGTCAACTGCCCGGTGCCGGCCTACACCAAGGGCATGGACATCCGCGAGCTGGTCGAGATGATGTGGATCCCGCGCCTGGAAGAGCACAAGCCCGAGATGATCTTCATCAGCGCCGGCTTCGACGCCCACCGCGAGGACGACATGGGCCAGCTCGGCCTGACCGAGCAGGACTACGCCTGGATGACCGAGCGCATCAAGTCCATTGCCCAGCGATTTTCCAACGGGCGCATCGTCAGTTGCCTGGAGGGCGGCTACAACCTGTCGGCCCTGGCGCGCAGCGTGGAAGCGCACCTTCGGGTGCTGGCGGATGTCTGACGTTTCCCCCCTGAGTCGACCTGCGGTCGCCACGCGCTCGAAGCCAGAGGCTTCGGCCCTTCGGTCTGTCCAAGTCTGCGCAGGCAGACTTGGAGCCGCAGACCTCAGCCCCCCAGGGGGACAACGCTGGTGGCCGGGGGGACCCCGGCCACGGCGTTCCGGTGCGGCCTGCTCCGCGGCCATTGGTAGCGGCTTGCTGCGCAGCCGCGGGGCTGGCTCTTGTAGAGCCAAGGCGTATCGCTGTTTTTGAAATCGTTCATCAAGGAATTGCCGCATGTCTGCCACCGTAGATGCCCCGGTCCTGGCCGACGCGCCGGTGCTGCACCAGCGCGATGCGCGCGGGGTGCACCGGCTGACGCTGAACAGCCCGAAGACCTTCAACGTGTTGAGCGAGCAGGTGCTGGCCGAGTTGCAGCGGCAGCTCGAGCTGATCGCTGGCGACGACGCGGCACGCGTGCTGGTCATTGCCGCCGAGGGCAAGGCCTTTTGCGCCGGGCACGACCTCAAGCAGATGAAGGCCAGCCCGCAACTCGACTACTACCAGCGCCTGTTCGCCCAGTGCAGCAAGATGATGCTGTCGATCCAGAAGCTGCCGGTGCCCGTCATCGCCCGTGTGCAGGGCCTGGCGACGGCGGCCGGCTGCCAGTTGGTGGCGCAGTGCGACTTGGCGGTGACGGTGGATTCGGCGCGCTTCGGCGTCAACGGCATCGACGTCGGCCTGTTCTGCGCCACGCCCAGCGTGCCGCTGGTGCGCAACCTGCCGGCCAAGCAGGCCATGGAGATGCTGCTCACCGGCGGCTTCATCCCGGCCGACGAGGCGCTGGCGCGCGGCCTGGTCAACCGCGTGGTGCCGGCCGAGCAGCTTGATGCCGCGGTGGATGCCTTGGTGGACGCCATCCTGGCCAAGCCGCGCGAGGCCATCGCCATCGGCAAGCAGTTGTTCTACCAGCAGCGCGAACTGGGTATCGAGGCCGCCTACCAGCTGGCCGGGCAGACCATGGCCTGCAACATGGTGCTGGACGTGGCGCAGGAGGGCGTGCAGGCCTTCATCGACAAGCGCCCGCCGGCCTGGCGCACGACGGCGGCGGGCTGATGCCGGTGCAGAAACAGTCACCCCAAGAGCGCCTGGCTGCCTATAATCAAAAAAGCACGATCGTGCGATTTTCGTTCGAAGTGCTTCAGGCTATTGCCCGTGCGCCGCTTTGCTGCAAGCGGGCGGTGGGCTGAACTAGAATCGATTCCAGGCCCGGCGCAATGCCGGGCAGGGTAACAACGTCAACTCGCAGGAGATCTCCAGAAATGAAAGCACTCGTCGCCGTCAAGCGCGTGGTGGACTTCAACGTCAAGGTGCGCGTGAAGTCCGACCAAACCGGCGTGGACATTGCCAACGTCAAGATGAGCATGAACCCCTTCGACGAGATCGCCGTCGAGGAAGCCGTGCGCCTGAAGGAAAAGGGCGTGGTCACCGAGATCGTGGCCGTCTCCTGCGGCCCGACGCAGTGCCAGGAAACCCTGCGCACCGCCATGGCCATCGGTGCCGACCGCGGCATCCTGGTCGAGACCACCGAGGAGTTGCAACCCCTGGCCGTGGCCAAGCTGCTCAAGGCTCTGGTCGACAAGGAGCAGCCGCAGTTGGTGCTGCTGGGCAAGCAGGCCATCGACGACGACGCCAACCAGACCGGCCAGATGCTGGCTGCCCTGGCCGACCTGCCGCAGGCCACCTTCGCCAGCAAGGTCGAGGTGGAAGGCGACAAGGTCAAGGTCACGCGCGAGATCGACGGTGGCCTGGAAACCATCGCCCTGACCCTGCCGGCCGTGGTCACCGCCGACCTGCGCCTGAACGAGCCGCGCTACGTCACGCTGCCCAACATCATGAAGGCCAAGAAGAAGCAGTTGGACACCGTCAAGCCGGAAGATCTTGGCGTGGACGTGGCGCCGCGCCTGAAGACCCTGAAAGTGTCCGAGCCGCCGGCCCGCGGCGCCGGCGTCAAGGTGCCCGACGTGGCCACGCTGGTGGACAAGCTCAAGAACGAAGCCAAGGTGATTGGATGACAAATGACTTCGCCGCTGGCGCGGCTTCGATGACGGATGACAAAGCGCTGCGCTCCGGCCAGTGCTTGCTCATTTGTCATTGACGCGCAGCGAAGTCATCCGTCATTTGTCATGAATTCAAGGAACTAAAGAAATGACCGTACTCGTCATCGCCGAACACGACAACGCCACCATCAAGGGCGCCACCCTCAACACCGTCACCGCCGCCGCTGCTTGCGGGGGCGACATCCACGTGCTGGTGGCCGGCCACAACGCCGGTCCCGCCGCCGCCGCCGCGGCCCAGATCGCCGGCGTCAGCAAGGTGCTGCATGCCGACAGCGAGGGCCTGGCCCATGGCCTGGCCGAGAACGTCGCCGCCCAGGTGCTGGCCGTGGCCGGCAACTACAGCCACATCCTGTTCCCGGCCACCGCCGGCGGCAAGAACGTGGCCCCGCGCGTGGCTGCCAAGCTGGACGTGGCCCAGATCTCCGACATCACCAAGGTCGACAGCGCCGACACCTTCGAGCGCCCGATCTACGCCGGCAACGCCATCGCCACCGTGCAGAGCGGCGACGCCACCAAGGTCATCACCGTGCGCACCACCGGCTTCGATGCCGCCGCCGCCTCGGGTGGCAGCGCCGCCGTCGAGACCGTGGCCGCCGCTGCCGACAGCGGCAAGAGCAGCTTCGTCGGCGAGGAAATCGCCAAGAGCGACCGGCCCGAGCTGACCGCCGCCAAGGTGGTCGTCTCCGGCGGCCGCGCGCTGGGCAGTGCCGAGAAGTTCGACGAGATCATGACCCCGCTGGCCGACAAGCTGGGCGCCGCCATCGGCGCCAGCCGCGCCGCGGTGGACGCAGGCTACGCCCCCAACGACCTGCAGGTCGGCCAGACCGGCAAGATCGTGGCGCCGCAGCTCTACATCGCCGCTGGCATCTCGGGTGCCATCCAGCACCTGGCCGGCATGAAGGACAGCAAGGTCATCGTGGCCATCAACAAGGACCCCGAGGCCCCGATCTTCGCCGTGGCCGACTACGGGCTGGAGGCCGACCTGTTCCAGGCGGTGCCGGAACTGACCAAAGCCCTTTGATTCGGTGCGCGCCCCGGCAACGGGGCGCCGCCCGCCGTCTTGTCAGGGCATCGCCAGCGATGCCCTTTGTTTTTTTCCCGTATTCCAACGCATGAGGAGCAAACCATGAGCTTCAAGGCCCCCGTCAAGGACATGCTGTTCAACATCGAGCATCTGGCGCGCATCGACCAGATTGCCCAACTGCCCGGTTTCGAGGACGCTGGTCTGGAAACCGCCCAGGCCGTGCTGGAAGAGTGCGCCCGCTTCAACGAGGAGGTGGTGGCGCCGCTCAACCACGATGCCGACATTGCGCCATCCTCGCATTCGGGCACCGAGGTGACCACCAGCAAGGGCTTCAAGGAAGCCTACAAGCAGTACACCGAAGCCGGCTGGCAGGGCCTGCAGCACCCCACCGACTACGGCGGCCAGGGCCTGCCCAAGACCATCGGCGCGGTCTGCGGCGAGATCATCAACTCGGCCAACCTCAGCTTCGCGCTGTGCCCGATGCTCACCGACGGCGCCACCGAGGCGCTGCTCACCGCCGCCAGCGACGAACTGAAGGCCACCTACCTCGAGAAGCTCATCTCCGGCGAGTGGACCGGCACCATGAACCTGACCGAGCCGCAGGCCGGCAGCGACCTGGCCGCCGTGCGCTCGCGCGCCGAGCCGCAGGGCGACGGCACCTACAAGGTCTTCGGCACCAAGATCTTCATCACCTACGGCGAGCACGACATGGCCGACAACATCGTGCACCTGGTGCTGGCGCGGGTGCAGGGCGCGCCCGAGGGCGTCAAGGGCATCAGCCTGTTCGTGGTGCCCAAGTTCCTGGTCAACCAGGACGGCAGCCTGGGCGATCGCAACGACGTCTACTGCGTCAGCATCGAGCACAAGATGGGCATCAAGGCCAGCCCCACGGCGGTGCTGCAGTTCGGTGACCACGGCGGCGCCATCGGCTACCTGGTGGGCGAGGAGAACCGTGGCCTCGAATACATGTTCATCATGATGAATGCCGCGCGCTACGCCGTGGGCGTGCAGGGCATTGCGGTGGCCGAGCGCGCCTACCAGAAGGCCGTGGCCTACGCCAACGAGCGCGTGCAAAGCCGCCCGGTCGACGGCAGCGTCAAGGCCGCGGTCACCCTCGCGCACCACCCCGCCGTGCGCCGCATGCTGATGACCATGCGCGCGCTCACCGAAGGCTGCCGCGCCATGGCCAGCACGGCGGCGGCGGCCTACGATGCCGCCCACCACCACCCCGATGCCGAGGTGCGCCAGCAGAACCAGGCCTTCTACGAGTTCATGGTGCCGCTGATCAAGGGCTACAGCACCGAGATGAGCCTGGAGGCCACCAACCTCGGCGTGCAGGTGCACGGCGGCATGGGCTTCATCGAGGAAACCGGCGCCGCGCAGTACTACCGCGACGCCAAGATCCTGACCATCTACGAAGGCACCACCGCCATCCAGGCCAACGACCTGGTGGGCCGCAAGACCGCCCGCGACGGCGGCCAGACCGCCAAGGCCATCGCCGCGCAGATCGAGGCCACCGAGAAGGAACTGGCCCAGGGCAGCGACGACGCCAAGGCCGTGGCCAAGCGCCTGGCCGCCGCGCGCCAGGCCTTCCTGGAGGTGGTGGACTTCATGGCCGCGCAGGCCAAGGCCAACCCCAATGCCGCCTACGCCGGCAGCGTGCCCTACCTCATGCTGACCGGCAACCTGGTGTCGGGCTGGCAGCTGGGCCGCGCCCTGCTGGCCGCCGAGAAGGCCTTGGCCGACGGCAGCGGCGACGCCGGCTTCATGAAGGCCAAGATCGCCACCGCGCGCTTCTACGCCGACCACATCCTGACCCGCGTGCCCGGCACGCGCGACGGCATCGTGGAAGGCGCCGACAGCGTGATGGCGCTGCCGATCGACGCCTTCTGATTCTGATCGCGGTGCCCGCGCCCGCCGCGGGCACCGCGCCACCGCCTTGCCCGCCAGGGCAGGGCGGTCGCCAACTCTTAAAACAATAGCTGCTGGCGCTTGCGTGACAAGCGCCAGCGCTGTTTGTGGCTATAAACAAGCTTCATCTTCACGCAAGGATCGCCATGTCCCGCCTGCCTGCGCCGCTGGATCGCCTGCCGTTTCCCGTCATCGGCTCGCCGCTGTTCATCATCAGCAACCCCCAACTCGTCATCGCCCAGTGCACGGCCGGCGTGGTGGGCGCCATGCCGGCGCTGAACGCGCGGCCGGCGGCGCAGCTCGACGAATGGCTGGCCGAGATCACCGAGGCCCTGGCCGCCTGGGACAAGGCGCACCCCGAGCAGCCCGCCGCGCCCTTTGCCATCAACCAGATCGTGCACAAGAGCAACGACCGGCTGGAGCACGACATGCAGGTCTGCGCCAAGTACAAGGTGCCCATCGTCATCACCAGCCTGGGCGCGCGCGAGGACGTCAACCAGGCCGTGCACGACTGGGGTGGCGTGGTGTTGCACGACATCATCAACAACCGCTTTGCCCGCAAGGCCATCGAGAAGGGCGCCGACGGCCTGGTGGCCGTGGGCCCCCCCCCC
>JAEXBL010000250.1 GCA_023394015.1 Pseudomonadota bacterium
GCGCAGATGCGCGCCATCGTCGGCGTGGAGATCCGCCTTTCGCGCACCGAAGGCAAGTGGAAGCTCAGCCAGAACCGCACGCCGGCCGACCGCCAGGGCGTGGCGCAAGGCCTGGCGCAGGACGGCCTGGAACTCATGGCCGGACTGGTTGCGCGCGCCGGCCGGCCGGATTGAGCCGCCCGAGCGCGAAGCAGGCGATGGCCGCGGCCTGCAGGCAGGCCGCCACGGCCAGGAACCAGACCAGCGGATGGGCGGCCTGCGCCGAAAGCGCGCGCAGCACGCCGAACAGCGCAGGCGCGAATGCATAGGCGCCTTGCGCCATCGCCACGATCAGCGGCACCACGCGCTGCGCGTCCTCGCGCGAGAATTCGGCCTGGGCGATCAAGGGCGGCAGCGACGTGGCGTTGCCGATGCCCGAGCCGAACAGCAGCACGCCCAGCCACACGGCCCACAGGTGCTGGCCGGCCAGCATCAGGATCAGCGAACCGCAGATCTGGATGGCGTAGGCCAGGCAGGCCACCTTGCGGCGGTCGGCGCCGGCGGGCATCAGCCATCCCACCAGCGTGCGTCCCGCGATCGCGGCGGCCGTGGCCAGGCCCATCGCCACGCCGGCCGTCTGCGCGCCCAGCAAGGGCGCCAGCAGCGACAGCAGATGCGCGATCAGCCCGATCTGCGCGAACAGGCCCAGCGCCATGCCCGCGGCCAGCGTCAGGAACGCGCGGTCGCGCCACAGGTCGGGCACCGGCGCGATCGGCGCGGCTGCGGCCTGCGCCTGGCCCTGCCATGCGGCGCCATCGGGCTGCTGGCCGAGCTGCTGCGGCGTGACGGCGAACACTTTGCGCGACAGCACCGCGATGATCGCCACCATCGCCAGGCCCACCCACAAGGCGGCCTGCGCGAAACCGGCATGGGCGATCAGGTAGACCCACAAGGGAGAGAACACGATGCCGCCTACGCTGGCGCCGTTGTAGGCCATGCCCAGCGCCGCGGGCCGGCGCCGGACGAACCAGGGCGCGATCAGCGCATTGACCGCGGCGGCGCCCAGCGTCACCCAGCCCATGCCGCTGAACAAGGCCGACGCATACAGCTGCCACGGCCGCGCCGCGACCGCCCAGCCGGCCACGCCCAGGGCCAGCAGCACGGCGCCGCCCAGCGTCACCGCCGGCACGCCATGGCGCTTGTACAGGCGCGGCAGATTGGCCACCACCAGCGTGCCGCAAAGAAAGTGCAGGGTCACCGCGCCGGACACGAGCGCGACGCCCCATCCGGTGCGCTGCGCCACGGCATGCAGGAACACGGGCGGGCCGTAGAAGCCGACGCCCCAGCCGAAGACCGCCAGCACGAAGGTGGCGCAAAGAACGGTCCAGCCGAAGAATGCCTTGGGTTTGCTCATGGGTATCCGGCGAGGCCGGCTGTCTTGTTGAAGGAACTCGCAGTATGCTTGAGCCTGCACACGATACTTTGGCCTATAGCGAATCATGGAATCCACGTTCGCCGACATCAATCTCTCCGCGGTGGCCGGCGCCATCGCCGACCCGGCGCGCGCGCGCATGCTGTGCGCGCTGCTCGACGGCCGCGCCCGCACGGCGACCGAGCTGGCGGCGCTGGCCGACATCGGCGCGTCCACCGCCAGCAGCCATTTTCAGCGCCTGCGCGAGCAGGGGCTGGTGGAAATGGCGGTGCAGGGCAAGCACCGCTATTTCCGCCTGGCAAGCGGCGAGGTCGGCCACGCGCTGGAAGCGCTACTGGTGGTGGCCGGCGCGGAGCGCGCGCCGTTCAAGCCCAACACGCCTTCGGCGCTGCGCGAGGCGCGCACCTGCTATGACCATATGGCCGGCACGCTGGCCGTGCGCATCCACGACGCGATGCTGGCGCGGCGCTGGCTGGAGGCCGACGGCCGCGACTACGCGCTCACGCCGCTGGGCGAGGCCGCGCTGGCGCAGATCGGCGTGGACGTGGCGCAGGCGCGCCAGCGCCGCCGCCGTTTCGCCTGCCCCTGCCTGGACTGGAGCGAACGCCGCTCGCACCTGGGCGGCGCGCTGGGCGCGGCCCTGCTGGACGCGCTGCTGCGGCGCGGCTGGATCGACAAGGACCTGGATTCCCGGGCGCTGGGCGTCACGAAAAAGGGCGAACGCCAGTTCCCCGCTTTCTTCGGCAAGCCCGAGGCCGATGGCGGCGCATGGACGCAGGGAGCGCGCGATGTCGCCGCGTAGCCGCGTCCGGTCCGCCGCACATTCCGCCGCCCGTTTCAGGCGGCGCATTGAACACAACCATTCCAAGCCGCGAATGCGGCTTTTTTTTCGTCAATCCCGACTTTGATCTGTACAGGAGGTGGCCTTGCCTACGCTGGCGCTGCACGCGCTTCGTCATGCCATGAACATCGTGACGGAGCTGCGCATCGACGTTAACCATTCCCCCCGCGAGGTGGACAACGAACTCGATGCCATACACAACCGGATGAATCGTCCTTTGGATCGCCTGCATGCCTTGCCGGAGGTCAAGACCGACATCCCTGGCATCGTGCTTCGC
>JAEXBL010000253.1 GCA_023394015.1 Pseudomonadota bacterium
GAGCACCACGGGCGCGTCGCTGGCGCCGTCGAGCAGCAGGGGCGCCGCCCGCTGCGCCGCCGCCGACTGCACCGAGGCCCGGCCTTCGGCAAAGCCGGGAATGCGCTGCACCGGCTGCGCCTGCTGCAGCCGCACCGCGGCGCCGCCCAGGGCCTCGGCCTGCAGCCCGTGGCGCGCCAGATCGGCCATGAAACCGGCCACGCTGGCGCGCTGCAGGTTGACGCGCAAGTCCATCGGCGCCGCCTGCTGGGCCGCCAGCAGAACCTCCTGCCAGTGCCTGGGGTGGTCGCGCTGCACGCGCTCGATCCACCACAGCGGATGGTTCCAGCGGCCAACCAGGTCCTGCAGCACCACCGCCATCAGCGCCTCGTGCTCGCGCAGAAAGCGGCGCAGGCAGGCGTTCAGGAACGCGGCCTGCGGGCGCAGCGCCCGCTGCCGGCGCGCCGCCTCCACGGCCTGGTTCACCAGGGTGAAGGGCTCGTACAGGGCGTCCGGCGTCGGCTGCGCCAAGGCCAGGGCCGTGCACAGCAGCGCGTCGAGCGCCGGCGGCGGCGCACGGCGCGCCAACTGGCCGCGCAGCACCTGCGCCGTGCCCAGCCAGCGCAAGGCGTGGAACGACAGGGCCTGGACGCCCGGGCGCAGGCCCGCGTCCACCTGCTCCAGCTGCGCCGACAGGGAGCGGCCCGCGCGCACCCCCTGCACCAGTTGCGCCACCAGCTGCAGCTGGCGCCACAGCGGCGGCGCGCGCACGCCGGCGGGGCTCATGGGCGCGGCCACCGCCTCAGCGCCCCTCGGCCAGCCGGGTCACGGTGGTGCCGGCGGGCTTGAAGTCGAACAGGCGCGCGATCACCAGCGCCGGAAACTGGGCAATGGCCTGGTTGTAGGCCTGCGCGGCGTCGTTGAAGGCCGTGCGCAGCGGCAGGGCCTGGTGCAGCAGGCGCATCCAGCGCGCCTGCAGGCGCTCGGCCGAGGGCACGGCGTCCGCCGGCACGGCCTCGGCCAGGGCGCTGCCCCAGGCCGTGCGCAAGGCCTCGTGTGCCATCACCAGGCCGGCCATGGCCGGCACCTCCAGCTGCTGCGAGCGGGTCTGCGCCAGCGCCACGGCGAACTGCTCGCTGGCCGCCTGCAGGCGCGCCCAGACCGCCGTCACCTCGTCCTGCAGCTCACCCGGCACGGTCATCGGGCCGCCGCGCAGGGACTCGGGCAGGCAGCCCTGCACCCACACCAGTTGCCGCACCAGCTGCTCGTCCAGCGCCGCAAACGCCCGCGTGGCGGCCTTGCGCAGGCGCACCAGGCGGTTGTAGGCACCGATGGTCCAGAAGAACAGCAGCGCGGCCGCCAAGGCCAGCCACCAGCCTGCACCCATCATTCAACGTCCCGAAAGAAAAGAAAAGCGCCCTCTGCGCAGATTCTGCAGCCAGAGGGCGCCATCACGTCAGAAGCAGCGGCTTATTCGGCCGGCGCCCCTTCGTCCACGCTGGCGGCATCGCCGGCCTCGCCGCCCTCGGTGGCAGCGGCCAGCTCGGCGGCCTCGGCCTCGGCGATGGCGCGGCGCTCGGCCTCGTCCATCTGGTCCTTGACCTTGCGCGCCTGGTGGTAGGCCAGGCCCGTGCCCGCCGGGATCAGGCGGCCGACGATGACGTTCTCCTTCAGGCCCCGCAGCTCGTCGCGCTTGCCCATGATGGCGGCTTCGGTCAGAACGCGCGTGGTCTCCTGGAACGAGGCGGCCGAGATGAAGCTGTCGGTGGACAGCGACGCCTTGGTGATGCCCAGCAGCAGGTTGGTGTATGTGGCCGGCAGCTTGCCTTCGGCGCGCAGGGCGTCGTTGGTGTCCAGCATCTCGCTGCGCTCGACCTGCTCGCCGGCAATGTAGCCCGAGTCGCCCGGGTTCTCCACCACCACGCGGCGCAGCATCTGGCGCACGATGACCTCGATGTGCTTGTCGTTGATCTTCACGCCCTGCAGGCGGTAGACGTCCTGCACCTCATCGACGATGAAGCGCGCCAGCTCCTCCATGCCCAGCAGGCGCAGGATGTCCTGCGGATCGGGCGAGCCGTCGACGATGCTCTCGCCCTTGTTCACCACCTGGCCTTCGTGCACCAGGACGTTCTTCTCCTTGGGGATCAGCTCTTCCCAGACGTTGCCTTCCGGGTCGGTGATCTGCAGGCGAATCTTGCCCTTGGTCTCCTTGCCGAACGAGATGGTGCCGGTCTGCTCGGCCAGCACGCCCTTGTCCTTGGGCGTGCGGGCCTCGAACAGCTCGGCCACGCGCGGCAGACCGCCGGTGATGTCGCGGGTCTTCTGGCCTTCGACCGGAATGCGCGCCAGCACCTCGCCGGGGCCGACCTCCTGGCCGTCGCGCACCTGGATCAGCGCACCGACCTGGAAGCCGATGGTCACCGAGTGGTCGGTGCCGGGGATCTTGACTTCCTTGCCCTCGACGTCGATCAGCTTGACCTGCGGGCGCACGATCTTGGTGGAGCCGCGGCGCTTGGGGTCGATGACCACCAGCGTGGACAGGCCGGTGACCTCGTCCACCTGCTTGGCCACCGTCAGGCCTTCCTCGATGTTCTCGAACTTCACGGTACCGGCGTACTCGGTGATGATCGGGCGCGTCAGCGGGTCCCAGTTGGCCAGCACGGCACCGGCCTTGACGGCCTGGTCGGCCTTCACCGTCAGCGTGGCGCCGTAGGGCACCTTGTGGCGCTCGCGCTCGCGGCCGTGCTCATCGTGGAT
The DNA here is from genome assembly GCA_023394015.1 of Pseudomonadota bacterium. Classification (GTDB taxonomy): domain Bacteria; phylum Pseudomonadota; class Gammaproteobacteria; order Burkholderiales; family Burkholderiaceae_C; genus Ottowia. Next base: position 2,737 of record JAEXBL010000253.1, read on the forward strand.
GGTGATCTCGCCCGAGCGCGAAATCACCACCAGGTCGCCCTTGCTGTTGGTCACGTAGCGCATGGTCGGGTTGAAGCCGATCACGCCGTTGGACTTGGCTTCAACGCCCGAGGCCACCGCCGCGCGCGAGGCCGCGCCACCGATGTGGAAGGTGCGCATGGTCAGCTGCGTGCCGGGCTCGCCGATCGACTGCGCGGCGATCACGCCCACCGCCTCGCCCATGTTCACCAGGCCGCCGCGGCCCAGGTCGCGCCCGTAGCACTTGGCGCAGATGCCGAAGCGGGTGTCGCAGGTCAGCGCGGTGCGCACGCGCACCTCGTCGATGCCGGCGTTCTCGAGTTCGTCGATGGCCTCCTCGTCCAGCATCTGGCCGGCCTGCACCACCACTTCCTGGTTCTCGGGGTTGACCAGGTCCTCGGCCGCGGTGCGGCCCAGGATGCGCTCGCGCAGCGAATCGATGATAT
>JAEXBL010000256.1 GCA_023394015.1 Pseudomonadota bacterium
TCATCAGCGGCTGTAAGGAGGACGGCCTGCGTCCCGCCGACGTGGAGGTGCGCGATGCCGAGAGCCGCAAGAAGGTCGAGATCTACCAGTTGTACGAGGAGCAGTGCCAGCGCGAGGGCGTGGTCGATTTCGGCGAGCTGATGCTGCGCAGCTACGAGTTGCTGCGCGACCACGACGCCGTGCGCGCGCACTACCGGCGGCGCTTTCGCCACATCCTGATCGACGAGTTTCAGGACACCAACCGGCTGCAGTACGCCTGGATCAAGATCATCGCCGGGCTGCCCGGCGAGGAGGGCGCAGCAGGCGGGGAGGGCGCCGGCGGCACCATCCTGGCCGTGGGCGACGACGACCAGAGCATCTACGCCTTTCGCGGCGCGCGCGTGGGCAACATGGCCGACTTCGTGCGCGAGTTTGGCGTGCGGCACCAGATCAAGCTGGAGCAGAACTACCGCAGCCACAGCCACATCCTCGATTCGGCCAACGAACTCATCAGCCACAACCAGCGGCGGCTGGGCAAGAACCTGCGCACCGACGCCGGCGCCGGCGAGCCGGTGCGCGTGTACGAGGCGCCGACCGATTTCGCCGAGGCCGAATGGGTGGTCGACGAGCTGCGCCAGCTGGTGAAAGGCGAGGGCTACGAGCGCAAGGAAGTCGCCATCCTCTACCGCAGCAACGCGCAAAGCCGGGTGATCGAGACGCAGTTGTTCAATGCCGGCGTGCCTTACCGCGTGTACGGCGGCCTGCGCTTTTTCGAACGCGCCGAAATCAAGCACGCGCTGGCCTACCTGCGCCTGCTGGAGAACCCGCGCGACGACACCAGCTTTCTGCGCGTGGTCAACTTTCCGCCGCGCGGCATCGGCGCGCGCAGCATCGAGCAGTTGCAGGACGCGGCACGCGCCGCCGGCACGGCCCTGGTCGATGCTGTGGCCAGCGTGCCGGGGCGCGCCGGCACCAATCTGTCGGCCTTCGTTGCGCGCATCGACGTGCTGCGCGAGCAGACCGCCGGCTGCACGCTGCGCGAGATCATCGAGCAGATGCTGGACGCCAGCGGCCTGATCGAGCACTACCGCGCCGACCGCGAGGGCGCCGACCGCATCGAGAACCTGGAAGAGCTGGCCAGCGCCGCCGAGAGCTTCGTCACCCAGGAAGGCTTTGGCCGCGACGCCGTGGCGCTGCCGGTGGACGAGACCGCCGATGCCGCCGCCACGCTGACGCAAAGCCCCGTCAGCCAGGGGCTGGACCCCGACGCGCCGATGCTGGATGCGCCGCTGCCCCTCACCCCAACCCTCTCCCCAAAGGGGCGAGGGAGCGAGGCCACGCCGGATTCGCCCCCTCTCCCGTTGGCGGGAGAGGGCAGGGGTGAGGGCGTGTTCACGCTCGCCCCCGACGCCGCCACCGGCGAAACCCTCAGCCCGCTGGCGGCCTTTCTGACCCACGCCGCGCTGGAGGCGGGCGACAACCAGGCCCAGGCGGGCCAAGACGCGGTGCAGCTGATGACCGTGCACGCCAGCAAGGGGCTGGAGTTCGACGCCGTGTTCATCACCGGGCTGGAGGAAGGCCTGTTCCCGCACGAGAACGCGCTGAGCGACCTGGACGGCCTGGAGGAAGAGCGCCGCCTGATGTACGTGGCCATCACCCGCGCGCGCAAGCGCCTGTACCTGAGCCACGCGCAGACGCGCATGCTGCACGGGCAGACGCGCTACCACATCCGCAGCCGCTTTCTCGAAGAGCTGCCCGAGGCATCGCTGAAGTGGATCACGCCGCGGCGCAGCGGCTTCGCCGACATCCCGGCGGCGGGTGGTTCCAAACCTGCTGGCGCCTACCCCGCTTGGGGCCGCAGCGGCCTGCAGGCCGACTTCGGTGCCAGCGCCGCGCCGCTGCCGCCGCGCCAGGCCGAGCCGGCGCACGGCATCCGCGTCGGCCGGCAGGTGTTTCACAACAAGTTCGGCGAAGGCCGGGTGCTGGCCGTCGAGGGCACGGGCGACGACGCCCGAGCGCAGGTCAACTTTCCGCGCCACGGCGTCAAGTGGCTGGCACTGGTGGTGGCCAAGCTGACGCTGGTGGAGTGAAGGCAGGCGCCTCCCGGGCGCCGACGAGGTCGGCTGCGCGCGCGCGGCGCCCCATGAAAAACGCCCGCGTCGCCGCGGGCGTTCAGGTTCAGGCCGGGTGGCCCATCAGGGCAGCGCCACCCCGTCCTGGGTGATCACGCCCTGGTGCGAGTAGTCGCCCGCGTCTGGGCGGCCGACGCTGCCCTGGGCGCGGATGTAGTCGACGAAGGTCTGCGTGTACAGCAGGTAGTTGTTGACGTAGTTGCCGCTGTCGTAGATGGGCTTGAAGCTGGCGTAGCCGTCCTGGCCCTTGGCGATGAAATCGTTGGTGGCGACGATGTAGGTGCGCGCCGGGTCGATGGCCGACCACTGGCCGGTGGCGCGGTCCTTCACCTCGATCTGGCTGAAGCGCTGGCCCTTGGGCTGGCGCATGTCGAGCTGCCAGCGCAGGCCGGCGGCGTAGGGGTGGCCGCCGCCGGTGCTCTGGCCGGCGTCCAGGTAGGCGGCGACGGCGTCTTCCAGCACGGCGGCCACTTGCGCGCCGGTCAGCGGCAGCTCGACCAACACGTTGCTGAAGGGCAGCACGGTGAAGGTGTCGCCCATGGTGATGGTGCCGGCCTTGATCGGCACGCGTACGCCGCCGGCGTTCTGGATGGCGACGTCGGCGCGCAGGCTGGCGCTGAGGAAGGCCTGGGCCACCACCTGCGCCGCGTCGCTGCCGCGGGCGCGCTGGTTCGCGTCTTCGCAGCCGGCCACACCGGCGCTGCGGTTGGTGCTTTCGCCCGGCGTGCGCACCAGGCACAGGGCCTCGCTGGCGGTGCCGATGGGCTGCTGCTTGAGCTCATCGACCTGGCCGGCGTAGGCTTTCAGCACCGCGGCGGCGCCGGCCTGGGGGGCCAGCATCTTCAGCGCCGGGGTGGCGGCCACCGCAGCTTCGATCTGCTGCCGGGTGGCGACGTCGACGTCGGTCCACGCGCCTTCGGCGTTCTTCTGCCTGAAGCTGTCGCCGATGAGCAGCGCCGCCTGGCCGGCGCAGGCGGTGACTTCGCCCTGCGGGTTGAAGCTGATGCGCATCTCGCCGATGGCCTTGCTGTATTCCCAGGCCTGGCCGATGCAGACCGGGTGGCCGTCCTTGTTGAGCACCTGCGTGGGGTAGGCGCCCGCGCTGGCGTAGCCGCCGCCCAGCGCGCTGAAGTCGCCCAGCAGGGTGTGCGAGTCGCCGCCGATGATGGCGTCCACGTCGGTCAGCTTAGCCGCCAGGCGCTGGTCGGCCTCGTAGCCCTGGTGCGTCAGCAGCACGATGTGGCGCACGCCCTGGGCCTTGAGCTGGTCGATGCTGCGCTGCGCGGCCTGGGCCTCGTCCTCGAACACGGTGCTGGCCAGGGGCTGCGACGAATCACGTGTCTTGTCCTTGATGGTGATGCCGACGATGCCCACGGGCACGCCCTGGACGGTCTTGACCGTGTAGGGCTTGAGGGTGTCGTCGGCCGCGCGGGGCGCCAGCGGCGTGCCCGGCTGCGGGTGCACGTTGGCCGACAGCACCGGGGTCTGGCAGCTGCCCGCGTGCAGGTGGTCGATGAAGGCCTTGAATTGCGCGTCGCCGTCGTCGAACTCGTGGTTGCCGGCGGCCATGGCGTCGAAGCAGACGGTGTTCATCAGCTCGGCGTCGGCCTGGCCCTTGAACAAGGTGTAGTACAGCGTGCCGGTGATGGCGTCGCCGGCGTGCAGCTTCAGCACGTCGTCGCGGCCGGCATAGGCCTCGAAGGCGCTGGCGACGCGGGCAAAGCCGCCCAGCTCGACCTGGGTGTCTACGCCGCCGATCTTCATTACCTGGTTGGCGAAGGGGTCCAGGTTGGAGTGGTGGTCGTTGATGTGGGCGATGGTCAGCGCCAGCGCGGGGGCCTCGGCGGGTGGCGGCGTGTCGTCGTCGCCACCGCCGCAGGCCACCAGGGCGGCGGCAAGGGCCAGCGGGGCCAGCAGCAGGGCGTGGCGGGGGCGGGGCAGGGGAAGATTCATCTCGGCAGATCGGGTCGGTTGCAAACCGCCCCATGCTGCCCCGCCGGGGTGAAAATCTGGTGACCGTGGTGTGACGGGAGGGTGACGCGCTTCAGTGCGCGGCGGGCGGCAGCGCGCCGGCCGGTGGCTCGCTGTCCGAGAAGCAGTCGCGGAAGGTGAACCACAGCGAGGTGAAGAACATCGACGCGATCAGCAGCGCCACCGGCAGCAGGCCGGCCGAGGCCACCGCGGCGCTGCCCGACAGCGCCGTCAGCACCAGCAGCAGCAGGCCGCCGGCAAACGACAGCGCCATCCACATCAGGCCGTACAGCAGGAAGGCGCGGGTGTTCCTGACGATGGCCACCAGGCTGAAGAACAGGCTCTTGACCGGCGCCACGCCGTGCCAGTGCACCAGCGCCGGCGCGTGCCAGAAGGCCAGCGACACCGGCAGGTAGAGCAGGGTGGATACCCACATGGCAAAGCGGAACTGCGGGTCCATCACCAGCTCGGGCGTGACGCCGCCGCCCGTCACGTACAGCTGCGCGAAGCGCCCGCCGTCGATCAGCGACGACACGCCCATCACCAGCAGCACGCCGACGGCGTAGAGCGCGCCCAGCAGCAGCATGGCGCGCGTGGCCCGCGGGCCCTGGCGGAAGGCGATGAACAGTGTCACCGGCATCGGAAAGCGCCCGGTCTCGGCCTCGCGCGCGGCGGCCATCAGGCCGGCGGTGAGGGCCGGCACCAGCACCAGCGCCAGCATGCCGCCCACCACGGGCACGAAGGCGGCGATGGACAGCGAGGCCATGAACATGAAGAACAGGCCGGCCATGGCCAGCGGCTGCTTGAAGAAGGTGCGCACGCCCTGGCGCGCCCATAGCGCGCCGGTGCGGGCGGGCACGATGTTGAGCTTCATGCCGCCAGCGGCGCCGCCACGCGCTGGCGCAGCACGCGCTCGAAGTGGCGCGGGTCGTGCGCCTTCAGCATGCTGGCCTCGCGCGGCAGGTGCAAGTCCCACAGGCGCGAGATCCAGAAGCGCAGCGCGCCGGCGCGCAGCATGGCGGGCAGCAGGCGGCGCTCGGCGTCGGTGAGCGGGCGCACCGACTGGTAAGCGTCTAGCAGGGCCTGGGTGCGGGCGGGGTGGGTGGCGCCGGTGGGCAGGTCGATGGCCCAGTCGTTCAGCGTCACGGCCAGGTCGAACAGCCAGGTGTCGACGCCGGCGAAGTACCAGTCGAAGAAGCCGCTCAGCACCGGCTGCTCGGGCGTGCCCTCGAACATCACGTTGTCGCGAAACAAATCGGCGTGCACGGCGCCGCGCGGCAGGGCGGCGTAGGCGCTGCCGGCGGCGATGTGGTTCTGGTAGGCCAGCTCGGCGCGCATCAGCGCGGCCTGCGGTTCGTCCAGGTGCGGCAGCACCACCGGCGCGGTCTCGTTCCACCAGGCCAGGCCGCGCAGGTTGGGCTGGTGGCGCTCGTAGTCGCGCGCAGCCAGGTGGGCGCGCGCCAGCATCTCGCCCACGGCGGCGCAGTGCGCGGGGCCGGGCGCCAGCTCGCTCTTGCCGCGCAGGCGGTTGACCACGGCGGCCGGCTTGCCGCAGACGGTGTGCAGGATGTCGTCCTCGCCGGGGCCGATGCGCACGCCCTCGGCCTTGGCCTGCGGGTCGGGCACGGGCACGCCGTGCTCGGCCAGGTGCTTCATCAGGTGCAGGTAGAACGGCAGCTGCGCGTGCGTCAGCCGCTCGAACAGGGTCAGCACCCATTCGCCCCGGGTGCTGCTGGCGAAGTAGTTGGTGTTCTCGATGCCGCCTTCGATGCCGCGCAGCGCCGTCAGCTCGCCCAGGCCCAGCGATTGCAGCAGGGCGTTGGCCTCGTGCTCGGAAACTTCGGTGTAGACCGCCATGGGCGCTGATCCAGCCTGTGCCAGCCGCGTTCAGAACTGGTGCAGCTTCCAGACGCGGCGGCCGGCGCTGCCGGGACCGGCCTCGCGCGGGCCGGCGCCGCTGGGGTCGGTCGGCTGCACCTCGTAGGCGGGCAGGCCCACCTTGGGCTGCACGGTGATGCGCTTGGTCTCGCCGCCCACGCGCAATTCGTTCACGCGGCTGCCGGCGTCCTCGACCTGGATGTGCTCCACGCGCTGAGTGTGGCGGTCCAGCACCGGCTCGTCGCGGGAGGTGGCGGCGGGTGGCGGCGTGGTCTGCGCCTGGGCCAGCGCGCCCAGCAGGGGCAGGGCGGCAGCGGCGATGAATCCCTTGAAAACAGTGGTCGAACGCATGGGCGTATTCTAGGCGGCCCCCGCCCGTGGGGCGCAGGGCGGCGTGCACAATGCCGGCATGACCGACGCCGCACCCGCCACCTCGCCCGACACTGCCGCCGCCGCCACGCCGCCGCGCCTGCTGCTGGTCGATGGCTCCAGCTACCTGTACCGCGCGTTTCATGCCATGCCCGACCTGCGCGTGGACCCGGCGGACCCGGCCAGCCAGCCCACCGGCGCCATCCGCGGCATGGTCAACATGCTGGGCGCGCTGCGCAAGGA
>JAEXBL010000276.1 GCA_023394015.1 Pseudomonadota bacterium
GTTGAAGTTGGCGCTGGTGAGCTCGCCGATGCGCTGGGTGCTGGTGCCGCGCAGTTCGGCCAGGCGGGCCGCCACGTGGGGCACGTAGGCCGGCGTGTTGAGCTTGCCGCGGTACGGCACGGGCGCCAGGTACGGCGCGTCGGTCTCGATCAGCAGGCGGTCGTCGGGCACCAGGGTGGCCACCTCGTGCAGCTCGCGTGCGTTCTTGAAGGTGACGATGCCCGACAGGGACACGTAAAAGCCCAGGTCCAGCGCCGCGCGGGCCACTTCGCGCGTTTCGGTGAAGCAGTGGAACACGCCGCCCGCGCTGCCGGGGCCGCCGTCCTCGCCCTCCTCCTTCAGGATTGACAAGGTGTCGTCGGGCGCGGCCCGGGTGTGGTTCACCAGCGGCACGCCGGCGCGCCGCGCCGCGCGGATGGGGGTGCGAAAGCGCTGGCGCTGCCATTCCATGTCGGCGATGCTGCGGCCGCCCTTGCGCTCTTCCATCTGGTAGTAGTCGAGCCCGGTTTCGCCCACGGCGACCACCTTGGGCAGGCGTGTGGCGGCCACCAGTTCGTCGACGTCCGGCTCGTGCACGTTTTCGCTGTCCGGGTGCACACCGGCGCTGGCCCAGAAGTTGTCGTAGCGCGCCGCCAGCGCCTGCACAGACGGGAACTCCTCCATGGTGGTGCTGATGCACAGCGCGCGCGTGCCCTGGGCCGCGGCCATGGCGGCGCGCACGCCGGGGATGTCGCCCGCCAGCTCGGGGAAAGTCAGATGACAGTGGGAATCGGTGAACATGCACAAGGCCTGGGCATGGCCGCGGCGCGGCGGCCCCGGGGCCAAAAGAAGCAACTGATTTCGATGCTAGCACCGCGCGCGCCTGGCGCGCTGTCGGTGCGTGCCGCATTCCGCCCGCGCCCAGGGGTGCGGCGGCGGCTCAAATGGTTTGCGTGGGGCGGTCCGAGCCCAGGGCCGAGCCCAGGATGCGCTCGATCTTGGCCTTGAGCTGCTCGGACTTCTCGTCCTTCGGAAAGCGGATGCCCACGCCCTGCGTGCGGTTGCCGCTGGAGCGCGCCGGCGTGATCCAGGCCACCTTGCCTGCCACCGGGTAGCGCTGCGGGTCGTCGGGCAAGGTGATCAGCACGTACATGTCGTCGCCCAGCTTGTGCTCGCGCGCCGTGGGGATGAAGATGCCGCCCTCGGCGAACATGGGAATGTAGGCCGCGTACAGCGCGGCTTTTTCCTTGATCGCCAGTTGGATGACGCTGGGGCGCGGCGTGGACAGGGCGGCGTTCTGGCTTGGCGTGGTGGACATGGCGGCAATGTAAACAGCTTCAGCGACGCGAGTTTAGGGCCTGGCGGGCACTGCTGACCAGGAATTCCGTCGCCAAACCGGGGTTTAAAGGGTGTTCGGCCGTGCGGGCCGACTGCGCCAGTTGCTGCCACCAGCGGGTAAGCGCCGCCACGGGCAGCGGGTGCTCGGGCAGGTCGGCGCGGTCGAAAAAGCGCGGCGCGGCGCCCAGTTGCAGCGCCAGCAGGTCGTGGCACAGCTTTTGCAGCCGGCTCACGCTTTCGGCCAGTGGCAGATCGGCCAGAGCGCTGACGTCGCCCCGCGCCAGCGCGCGCGGCAGCAGCGCCCAGCGGCGGGCGCTGTCCTTGGCCTGCGCCAGGGCCAGCGCCTCGGCCGGCCGGCCGCCGGCAGCGCGCAGCAGGGCGGCGCCCTCCTCTGCGCCCAGGCCTTGCGCGGCCAGCCAGGGCAGCGCCTCGTCGGCACCAGGCCAGAGCATGGTGTGGCCCAGGCAGCGGCTGCGGATGGTGGGCAGCAACTGGTGCGCGGCGTCGCTGGCCAGCACGAAGCGCACCTCGCCCGGCGGCTCTTCCAGCGTCTTCAGCAGCGCGTTGGCCGTCACCGCATTCATGCGCTCGGCCGGGTACACCAGCACCGCCTTGCCGCGCCCACGGCCGCTGGTGCGCTGGGCGAACTCGATGGCCTCGCGCATGGCGTCGACGCGGATCTCCTTGCTGGGCTTGCGCTTCTTGTCGTCGATGTCGGATTGCGCCTTCTCCGGCAGCGGCCAGCCGCGCGCGATCATGTCAGTCTCGGGCATCAGCACCACCAGGTCGGGGTGGGTGTGCACCGCCACGCCATGACAGCTCGGGCACTGGCCGCAGGCGCCCTGGGCGGTCGGCCGGTCGCACAGCCAGGCCGTGACCAGCGCCAGCGCCAGCTCGGCCTGGCCCAACCCGGACGGGCCGTGCAGCAGCCAGGCGTGGCCGCGCTGGGCCAGCAGGGCCTGCAACTGGCGGCCAATCCACGGGGCGGCGGGCGCGCTCACAGCCAGCCCCTGCCCTGCACCGCAGCGTGCACGTCGCGCCACACGGCCTCGCGCGGCTGGTCGGCGCGGATGCGGGCAAAGCGCGCTGGTGCCTCGGCGGCGCGGCGGGCGTAGCCGGCGCGCACGGCGTCGAAGAAGGCGGCCGGCTGCGACTCGAACTTGTCGGGCACGCGCACGCCCACCAGGCGCTCGGCGGCCACGGCGGGCGGCAGGTCGAACCACAAGGTCAGGTCGGGCTGCAGCAGGGCTTGATGCGCCAAGTCTGGCGCCAGCGCCTGTGTATCCTGCGCCAACAGTTCCAGTGTTGACAGCGACTCCCAGTCGAAGCCACGCCCGCCGCCCTGGTAGGCGAAGGTGGCGTCGGTGAAGCGGTCGCACAGCAGCACGTCGCCGCGCGCCAGCGCCGGGGCGATGACCTGGCGGATGTGGTCGCGGCGGGCGGCGAACATCAGCAGCGCCTCGGTCAGCGCGTCCATGGGCTGGTGCAGCGCCAGCTCGCGGATCTGCTCGGCCAGCGGCGTGCCGCCGGGCTCGCGCGTTCGCACCACGCGGCGGCCGGCGGCGCGCAGGGCGTCGGCCAGGGCCTCGATGTGCGTGGACTTGCCGGCGCCGTCGATGCCCTCGAAGCTGATGAACAGGCCGCGCGTGTTCATGCTCATGGTTGGCTGGTGCCCGCGGCGGGCGCCGGCGCCGCCCCGCCCCGCTGGTAGCGGTTGACGGCGCGGTTGTGGTCCTGCAGCGAGGTGCTGAACTGGCTGCTGCCGTCGCCGCGGGCGACGAAGTACAGCGCCTTGGTGTCCGCCGGCTGCACGGCCGCCATCAGCGAGGCCTTGCCCGGCATGGCGATGGGCGTGGGCGGCAGGCCGGCGCGGGTGTAGGTGTTGAAGGGCGTGTCGGCCTGCAGGTGGCTGCGGCGCAGGTTGCCGTCGAAGGCGTCGCCCAGGCCGTAGATCACCGTCGGGTCGGTCTGCAGGCGCATGCCGATCTTCAGCCGGTTGATGAACACCCCGGCCACCTCGGGCCGGTCAGCGGGCAGGCCGGTTTCCTTCTCGACGATGCTGGCCAGGATCAGCGCCTCGTCGGCGTTTTTGAGTGGCAAGCCGGGCGCGCGCGCGTCCCAGGCGGCCTGCAGGCGGCGCTCCATCAGCTGCATCGACTGGCGCAGGATGTCCAGGTCGCTGGCGTTCTTGAAGTAGTGGTAGGTATCGGGGAAGAAGCGCCCCTCGGCCGCCACGCCGGGCTTGCCCAGCGCCTGCATGATGGCGGCCGGCGCCATGTCCCGCGTCTCGTGGCGCAGGTGCTCGGCCCTGGCCAGCGCGTCGCGGAACTGCTGGAAGGTCCAGCCCTCCACCAGCGTCACCACCAGCACGATGCGCTCGCCGCGCACCAGCTTGCTCAGCAGATCGCCCGGCGTCATGCCGCGGGTGACGGCGTAGTCGCCGGGCTGGATGGTCTGCTCGCGCCCGGCCAGGCGGAAGTACCACTGCAGCAGCTCGGGCCGGGTGCGCACGCCGCCGTCCACCGCGCGGGCGGCCGCCGTGCGCAGCGAAGCGCCTTCGGGCACGCTGATTTCCACCTTCTCGGCCGCCAGCGGCAGGGGCTGCTGCGTCCACCACCAGGCCCAGCCGCCGGTCGCCAGGGCCAGCGCCAGCAGCAAAGCCAGCAGTTTGAATAGGGTTCGCACGGGGGTGTCGAGGTCCTGAAAATGAACCGGCCATGATAATTGAGGCCATGTCCGAGTCCGTTTCCGCTTCCCTCGCCGCCGCCCTGCCCCGCGGCATTGCCCCCCTGCCCCATTTGGGCGTGATTCGCGCCCGCGGCGAAGACGCCGCCAGCTTTCTGCAAGGCCAGCTCACGCAGGACGTGGTGCTGATGCGCCCCGGCGACGCGCGCCTGGCCGCCTTTTGCAACGCCAAGGGCCGCATGCTGGCGAGCTTTCAGGTGCTGAAGACCGCCTCCGACGAGTTGCTGCTGGTCACCAGCGCCGACACGCTGCCGGCCACGCTCAAGCGCCTGTCCATGTTCGTGCTGCGCGCCAAGCTCAAGCTGAGCGACGCCACCGGCGACTTCGAGCGCTGGGGGCAACTGGGCGATGAAGGCCCGTCGAACGCCGAGCCGGCCCTGCACCGCATCGCCCTGCCCGCCGCCGGCGACGTGGCCCGCACGCTGTGGCTGGCGCCCGTCGGCAGTGCACTACCGGCAGGCGTGGCGACCATCACCGAGGCCGATTGGCTGCGCGCCGAGGTGGCCAGCGGCGTGGCGCGCGTCACGCAGCCGGTGGTGGAGGCCTTCGTGCCGCAGATGCTGAACTACGAATCGGTGGATGGCGTCAACTTCAAGAAGGGTTGCTACCCCGGCCAGGAAGTGGTGGCGCGCAGCCAGTTCCGCGGCGCCATCAAGCGGCGCGCCTACGTCGGCCAGGTGGATGGCGCGGCCGAGGCCGGGCAGGAAGTGTTCTCCGCCGCCGACCCCGAGCAGCCGGTCGGCCTGATCGCCCAGGCCGTCGCCGCGCCGGACGGCGGCAGCGCCGTCATCGCCGTGCTGCAGGTGGCCGAAGTGGCGGGCGGCGGCGCCCTGCATGTCGGCAGCGCCAGCGGCCCGGCCCTCACGGGCCTGGGCATTCCCTACCCGCTGGCCGAGGACATCTGAGTTCGCCGCGCCCCCAGCCGCCGATGTGACAGCGGGGCCGGGGCTACCCCCCTACGATGGCCGCTCCCTAAAAACCCGAGGAGACCGCGCCATGACCGCCTTCGACACCCTGCTGACCGGCTACAGCTTTTTCGAGGGCCCGCGCTGGCACGACGGCTGCCTGTGGCTGTCGGACTTCTACACGCACCAGGTGATCGCCTGCGACCTGCAGGGCCGGGTCGAGAAGATTGCCGACGTGCCCGGCCAGCCCTCCGGCCTGGGCTGGCTGCCCGACGGGCGGCTGCTGATCGTGTCGATGCGCGACCGCCGCGTGCTGCGGCGCGAGGCCGATGGGCGCCTGGTCACCCACGCCGATCTGTCCGGCATCGCCACCGGCCACTGCAACGACATGGCGGTGGACGCGCAGGGCCGCGCCTGGGTCGGCAACTTCGGCTTCGACCTGATGGGCGGCGGCGCCGTGCAGACCGCCAACCTGGCGCGCGTGGACCCGGACGGCAGCGTGCACCTGGCGGCGCGCGACCTGTACTTTCCCAACGCCATCCTGCCCACGCCGGACGGCCAAACGCTGATCGTCAACGAAACCCTGGGCAACCGCCTGTCGGCCTTCGACATCGGTGCCGACGGCCGCCTGGGCCCCCGCCGCGACTGGGCCGTGTTCGGCCCGCTGGTGCAGAGCGACAAGATGGACGACTACATCGCCGGCGGCAAGCTGGCGGCCGACGGCGGCGTGCTGGACGCCGAAGGCGCCGTCTGGGTGGCCGATGCCATCGGCCACCGCGCCCTCCGCGTGGCCGAGGGCGGGCGCGTGCTGCAAGAGGTATCGACCGGCGCCCAGGGCTGCTTCGCCTGCACCCTGGGCGGGCCGGACGGGCGCACGCTGTTCCTGTGCGTGGCGCCCGATTTTCTGGAGCACAATCGCGCCCCGGCGCGCGAGGCGCAGCTCTGGAGCACGCGGGTCGACGTGCCGGGCCTGGGGTTCTGAGAAAACGCCGGTCGCCGCCGGCTACAGCATGTGGTTCAAAAACGCCCGCGCCCGCTCGTGCCACGGGTCGGCGAAGAATTCGCGCGCCGGGCGCTCCTCGACGATCCGGCCCTCGTCCATGAACACCACGCGGTGCGCCACCTCGCGGGCGAAGGCCATCTCGTGCGTCACCACCAGCATGGTCATGCGCTCGGCCGCCAGTTGGCGTATGGTGCGCAGCACCTCGCCGGTCAGCTCGGGGTCGAGCGCGCTGGTGGGCTCGTCGAACAGCAGGATGTCGGGCTGCATGGCCAGCGCGCGGGCAATCGCCACGCGCTGCTTCTGCCCGCCCGACAGGCGCGCCGGGTAGGCGTCGCGCTTGTCGGCCAGACCGACCTTGGCCAGCAGGGCCTCGGCCAGCCGCACGGCCTGCGCGCGCGGCAGCTTCTTGACGGTGAGCGGCGCCTCGATCAGGTTCTGCAGCACGGTGAGGTGCGGGAACAGGTTGAAGTGCTGGAACACCATGCCGGTGTGGCGACACACGCGGCGCACTTCGCCCTCGGAGGGATAGCGCGCCACGCCCTGCGCGTCGGCGCTGGCCAGGGTTTCACCGGCGATGCGCACGCTGCCGCGGTCGAGCGTTTCCAGGTGGTTCAGGCAGCGCAGCAGGGTCGACTTGCCCGAGCCGGAGGGGCCGAGCACGGCCACCACCTCGCCGCGCCGCACGGTGAGGTCGACGCCTTGCAGCACGGGCAGCGCGCCGAAACGCTTGTGCAGGCCGCGGGCCTCGATCATGGGGGTGGCGGCGTCAGGCGTCATGCGCGGCGTAGCGGCGTTCCAGCCGCTGGAAGGCCCAGGTCAGCACCAGCGTCATCAGCAGGTAGAAAGCGGCGGCGACGATGAAGGGCGTGATGGTGAAGTCGCGCTGCACGATGCCGCGCGCGGCGCGCAGCAAATCGTTCAGCGCCAGCACGTAAATCAGCGAGGTGTCCTTGACCAGGGTGATGGTCTCGTTGGCCAGCGGCGGCAGCGTGCGGCGCAGCACCTGCGGCATGACGATGCGGCGCATGGTCTGCGGGTAGCTCATGCCCAGCGCCTTGGCGCCCTCGTACTGGCCGCGGTCGATCGACTGGATGCCGGCGCGGAAGATCTCGGCGAAATAGGCCGCGTAGTTGAGCGCAAAGGCCACCACCGCGGCCGGAAAGTCGGGCAGGCGGATGCCCACGTAGGGCACGAAAGGCAGTGCGTAGTAAACGAACAGCAGTTGCAGCATCAGCGGCGTGCCGCGCATCAGCCAGATGAAGCTGCTGACCGCGTGCCGCAGCGCCGCCCAGCGCGACAGCCGCACCAGCGCCAGCCCCAGGCCCAGCGGCAGCGCCAGCACCAGGGTGATCACGAACAGCTTGAGCGTGACCAGCGAACCCTCGGCCAGCGGGGGCAGCAGGCTCAGGATGTAGTCCATGGGAAGGCGCTGAAGTCCGGACGCGAAGGACGCAAAGGTGCCGCGAAGAACGCAAAAAATTCAGATTGCAACTCTGCCGGCCCGCCAGAACGGCGCCGTGAATCCAAGCCTGAACGGCTTGAATGATTTTTTGCGTCCTCTGCGAATCCTTCGCGTCCTTTGCGTCCGGCTGTGGGGTGTTGGCTGTTCGGCTTTCCAGCGGCCGCTTATTTCAGGATATTTTTGCCGAACCACTGCTCGGCGATCTTCGCCGCGCTGCCATCGGCCTTCATGTCGGCCAGCGCCTTGTCCAGGCGCTCGTGCAGCAGTGTGTCTTCCTTGCGCACGCCGACGCCGTAGTCCTCGGTGCCGAAGTGCTCTTCCAGCACGGCGTACTCGCCCGGCTTCTTGGCGGTGTAGTAGCGGCCCACCACCTCGTCCAGCACCACCGCCTCGACGCGGCCGGTGGCGAGATCCATCAGCGCGGTGACGTTGTCGCCGTATTTCTTCAGCTCCTTGAAGCTCTTGGCCGTGGCCTCGTCGCGGCCGATGGCATCGATGGCGCTGGAGCCGTCCTGCACGCCGACCAGCTTGCCGGCCATGTCGGCCTTGGTCTTGATCGGCGAGTCGCCCTTGACCACGATGATCTGGTGGTTCTCCATGTAGGGCGCGGTGAAGGCGATGTTCTTCTTGCGCTCCTCGGTGATGGTCAGGCCGTTCCACAGCGCATCCACGCGCTGGCCGTTCAGCTCGGCCTCCTTGGCGTTCCAGTCGATCGGCTTGAACTCGACCTCCACGCCCAGGTGCTGGGCGGCGGCGCGCGCCATGTCGATGTCGAAGCCGACCAGCTGGCCCTTCTCGTCGCGAAAGCCCATGGGCGGGAAGTTGTCGTCCAGGCCGATGACGATCTTGCTGGGCAGCGCGGGAGCCGGTGCGGCAGCCGGGGCGGCGGCGGGCGCGGCCGACGACGGCGCAGGCGCGGGGGCTTCGGTCTTGCTGCAGCCGTAGAGCGCGGCGCTGGTGGCGGCCAGGAGGATCAGACGACGGGAAATCTTGGTCATGGGGCAGTTTTCTTGATGGCAAAGGCTGGCCGACCAACGCGGCCGAACCCCTTATGGTAGCCGCCTGCGCGCGCCAGGCCGCCGCTCAGAGTGCCCGCGCCATCGGGATGTGCGGGATGCCCACTTCCTCGTAGGGCGCGCCGTCGGGCGCGTAGCCCAAGCGGCGGTAAAAGCCCTCGGCGCTGCGCTGCGCGCCGAGCACGATGCGCTGCTCGCCACGCGCGCTGGCCGCCTGCTCCAGCGCCTGGATGATGAGCCGCCCCACCCCGCTGCCGCGCAGCGCGCGGTCCACCGCCATGCGGCCGATGCGCGCCGTGCCGCTGCCGGGCGAGCCCTCGGGCAGCAGGCGGCCGGTGGCCACCGGCATGCCGAGCGCGTTGCTGACCACCGCGTGCACGGCCGTGGCA
>JAEXBL010000311.1 GCA_023394015.1 Pseudomonadota bacterium
GGGCCGCGCCTTGGCGCGCCGGCTACCGCGTTCAGGGTATGGCGCGGCGGGTGGTGCGCGCCCTACACTGGCCGCACAACACCGCGATTCGCATCAGGGAGATGCCATGAACATGAACGACGGGTCTGGGGCCGCGGCCTTGCGTGGCCTGATCGACGCCATGCGCGCGGGCGGCGCCTATGACGCCTTGCCGTGCCGGCTCAGCAGCGCCCAGTGGGCCTGCCTGGCGCCCTACCTGCAGCCCTACCCGGTGCGCACCGGCCAGGTGCCGATCCGCCAGGGCGACAAGGACCGCACGCTGTTCTTCATCGAATCCGGCACGCTGACGGTGCACCTGGAGGACGCGCATGGGCGCATGCAGCTGGCGGTGCTGGCGCCCGGCACGGTGGTGGGCGAGGGCGCCTTCTTCAGCGGCCAGCCGCGCAGCGCCACCGTGGTGGCCACGCGCGACAGCCAGCTGTGGGCGCTGAAGCAGGCGCGCTTTCAGGAGCTGTCGGCACGCCAGCCGGCGATTGCGCTGGAGCTGGCCCTGGCCTGCGCCGCCGTGGTGGTGCGGCGCCTGGCCAGCACCACGCTGCGGGTGGCGGTTACTTGATCCCCCCTGAGCCGCCTGCGGCGTCTTCCCCCAAGGGGGACAACGCCAGCGGCCGGGCAAAGCCCGCTCCGCGGCGTTCCGGGACGGCCTGCTCCGCGGCCTTTTGATGGGGTGGGCCTGCTGCGCGGCCAGGGCTGGCAGCAGGTGGTTGAGCCAATATCGGGTGCAAATCGGTTCTCAGCGTCTATCTGGCAAGCGCTGGAAGCTATCTAAAAAGTAGCGCCTGTGCCTTCAGTGCCCGTCGAAATCAACCAGCGTGAACAGCTTCAAGCCGGCCTCGCGCAGGCGGGCCGAGCCGCCCAGCTCGGGCAGGTCGACGATGGCGGCGCCCTCGGTCACGCTGGCGCCCAGCTTTTCCAGCAGTTTCTTGCCGGCCATCATGGTGCCGCCGGTGGCGATCAGGTCGTCGATCAGCAGCACGCGCTGGCCGTGCGCCACGGCGTCGGTGTGCAGCTCCACGGTGGCGCTGCCGTATTCCAGCTCGTAGGTTTCCTCCACCGTGCTGTAGGGCAGCTTGCCCTTCTTGCGGATCGGCACGAAGCCCACGTTCAGCTCGTAGGCCACCACGCTGCCCAGGATGAAGCCGCGCGCGTCCAGCCCGGCCACCACGTCGGGGCGCAGCTCGGGCGCCATGTAGCGGTGCACGAAGGCGTCGATCAGCACGCGGAACACGCGCGGGTTCTGCAGCAGCGGCGTGATGTCGCGAAACTGCACGCCCGGCGCCGGCCAGTCGGCCACGGTGCGGATGTGCTGGCGCAGGTAGTCGTTGACGGAAAAAGGCATGCTCATGACGGCGCCATTGTGCCGCGTCGGCCGCTCAGGCGGCCAGGGCTTTTTCCGCACGCGCCAGCGGTTCGGCGGTGCCGGACAGCACCAGGGTCTCGCCGCCTTGCAGCACGGTGTCGTCGCTCACCGCCAGGGGCGCGCCGGTGTGGCTGCGCATGCTGACGGCGCGCAGATCGGGCAGCTCGGCCAGCAGCGCGGCCAGGGTCTGGCCCTGCACGCGCTCGGCCAGGGTGAAGGCCTGCAGGCGCTCTTCGGCCATCTCGTCGTCGCTGGCGTCGTCGGCGCCGTGGAACCAGCCGCGCAGCAGGCGGTAGCGCTGGTCGCGCTGGCTGCGCAGCACGCGCATGACGCGGCGCATGGGCACGCCGCTCAGCGCCAGGGCGTGGCCGGCCAGCATCAGCGAGCCTTCCAGCATCTCGGGCACCACCTCGGTGGCGCCGGCGGCGCGCAGCCGGTCGATGTCGCGGTCGGTCTGGGTGCGCACGATGATCGGCAGCCGCGGCGCCTGCGCGCGAATGCTGCCCAGCACCTGCATCACGCTGTGCACGTCGGGCGTGGTGACGACCACGGCGCAGGCGCGGTTCAGACCGGCGGCGATCAGCGCCTGCGCCTTGGCGGCGTCGCCAAAGGCCACCGACTGCCCGGCGGCGCGCGCCTGGCGCACGCGGTCGGGGTCCAGGTCGAGCGCCATGTAGGCCAGGCCTTCCTGCTCCAGCACCCGCGCCGTGGCCTGGCCGGTGCGCCCGTAGCCGCAGATCAGCACGTGGTCGTGCACGTCCATCGACTGGCTGGCGATGCGCGTGGTCTGCAGCGACTGCTGCAGCCACTCGCTGGACACCAGCCGCATCACGATGCGGTTGCTGCCCATGATGATGAAGGGCGTGGCCAGCATCGACAGCACCATGGCCGCCAGGATGGGGTTGAACAGCTCGGGCACCAGCAGCCCCTCGCGCCGCGCCAGGGTCAGCAGCACGAAGCCGAACTCGCCCGCCTGCGCCAGGTACAGGCCGGTGCGCAGCGCCACGCCGCTGCTGGCGCCCAGCCCGCGTGCCAGCAGCGCCACCAGGCCCAGCTTGAACAGCACCGGAATGGTCATCAGCGCCAGCACCAGCGGCCACTGCAGCCAGATCAAGCGCCAGTCCAGCAGCATGCCGATGGTGATGAAGAACAGGCCCAGCAGCACGTCGTGGAAGGGGCGGATCTGTGCCTCCACCTGCACCTTGTACTCGGTCTCGGAGATCAGCACGCCGCAGATGAAGGCGCCCAGCGCCAGCGACAGGCCGGCGTGCTCGGTCAGCCAGGCCAGGCCCAGCGTCATCAGCAGCAGGTTGAGCATGAACAGCTCCTCGCTGCGGCGCCGCGCCACCACCGTCAGCCACCAGCGCATCAGGCGCTGGCCGCCCCACAGCAGCAGGGTGATCAGCGCGGCGGCCTTCACGCCGGCCAGCAGCAGGGCGCTGAACAGGCGCTCGGGCGCGGCGCCCAGCGCCGGGATCAGCACCAAGAGCGGCACCACCGCCAGATCCTGCAGCAGCAGCACGCCCATGACGCGCTGGCCGTGTTCCGAATCCAGCTCCAGCCGGTCCACCATCATCTTGACCACGATGGCGGTGCTGCTCATCGCC
Organism: Pseudomonadota bacterium; assembly: GCA_023394015.1. Lineage (GTDB taxonomy): Bacteria > Pseudomonadota > Gammaproteobacteria > Burkholderiales > Burkholderiaceae_C > Ottowia. The sequence goes on from JAEXBL010000311.1 coordinate 3,007, forward strand.
ATTGCGCCCGACAGCGCCAGCGCCGTCTGCCAGCTGATCTGCCAACGGTCGCCCGCCAGCCAGCCCAGCGTCAAGGCCCCCAGCGTGACCAGCGCCATCG